>NZ_JBDGBK010000016.1:0-48374 GCF_040910045.1 Enterococcus sp. RTP21361st1_A6_RTP21361_211029
AGTTTGGAACAGCTTTTGTCTACAGTCTGAAGTATAAAGGGCATCTTCCAACAAACCAATAAATTGATGATCTTAGTCGCTTTTCTTCCTTTATTGATCAGTAGTATCTTTTATTCCCGCCAAATTTTTATTTATCAAAATACGATCAACAATATTGAAGAAGCCAATCAGCTCTCGGGTAAAGTGGATGCAATTGTTTTAGAAGAAATGTGGGATCTTGTCTTTGGCCAAAAGAGCGTGGCGGATGTTCAAGTCAACAACGTCATTGAAGAATTGCGCGCGGATCTTGACCATATCCAAACAAATACGAATACAGCCAAAGAAAAGAACACGTTGGCTGTTGCCTTACGTACACTGGATTCATTAGAAACCTACCAAAACAAGCTCATCGAAAATATTGCTAACGATGAACCACTAGAAAAAAATCAATATGTGATGGTCCAGGTGGATTCTGTGATTGAATTATTATCTGAAATCCTGCAGGAATTTGTTCGTGTAGAGATTAGTTTGGCAAGTCAAACCAATCAAGATTTGATTCAATCTGTCTTGTTATTGATCGCTTTTCAATTGCTTTTGATTCTTTTGATTATTTACTTTATTTCTAAAAATCGCCGCTTTGTTCGCGAAAATCTCCAAAATCCATTGGATCGTCTAGTCGAATTATCTGATGAACTTGCCCAAGGGCATCTCGGCTTTCGAGCAGTCCTGCCTGATACACCGGAATTGCGCACATTGACGAGCAGTTTGAATAAAATGGCGGATGATTTAACCCGTTTATTAGAAGAGAATGCTTTGAAACAATACCATTTGGCTCAAAGTGAAGTTCGTGTGTTGCAAGCACAGATCACGCCTCACTTTATTTACAATAGTTTGGATGCGATCGTCTCTTTGATCGAAGTAGAACGATATGAACAAGCAACTGAAATGACGTACGCCCTCTCCGATTTTTTTCGGATTTCACTAAGCAAAAGGCACGACTGGATCCCTCTTTCAAAAGAGTTGCGCCATGTTGCTGACTATTTAACGATCCTAAAGATCCGTTATGGGGAGATGCTGACCTATGAAATCAACCAGCAGACCACTTCCCAAGACCTACTAGTTTTAAAGATGATCCTACAGCCTTTAGTTGAAAATGCCGTCTATCATGGCACCAAGTTTGTACGCCGAGTAGGAAAAATCACCATCACGATTCAGGAATATGAACAGACAATCCAGATGTCTGTCCGTGATAACGGTATTGGCATTTCCCACGAACGATTAATGGCCATCCAGCATAATCTGAAAGAAAATACAGATCCCGATCCAGAAAATGGGTATGGTCTTTATAATGTTTATCGTCGTCTATTACTAAATTACGGTAGTGACGTACAATTTGATATCGCGAGTATTGAATCACAAGGAACAACGATTTCGATCATCGTTCCTAAAAAAGGAGGAGCCCACTAATGTACAAAGTCTTCATAGTTGAAGATGAACACCTGATCCGTGATAACTTGCGGCATCAGATTATTTCTCTAGCTGAAAAATACCCCATTATTTATAGTAATGAAGCGGCAGATGGCGAGTTGGCACTTGCATCGATTCTTGACATTCGTCCAGATATCATTTTGACGGACATCAAAATGCCTTTTATGGATGGACTGACCTTTGCCAAAGAGGCCAAAAAATTATTGCCACTTGTTCGAATTATTTTTATTAGCGGCTTCGATGATTTTGATTACGCAAAAACAGCGCTACAATTGCAAGCTGATGACTATTTGTTGAAACCGATCAAAAATGAGGACCTTGAACAGACATTGATTAAAGTCATTGCTGCATTGGACCAACAGTCCCAAGAACAACACTATCTCTCACAAGATGATGAACTCCTGCGAATGGAGGTCAGAAAGAATCTCTTTTTGAATACTCTTTTCGCAAGTAAAATCACAATTTCAGAAGCTTTCCAGCAAGCGACCGAGCTAAAGCGTTCCTTTTCTGGTAAACAATTTTGTGTCTTGTTGGCCAAGACACCATACAATCAGAATTTTTCGGATTATACCCGCTTCAGTAAGCAGTTGACTTCTACTTATGGTTCCGATGAAACAGTCTTATTCTCCAGCATTTCCAGTCGCTTCATCAAATTCCTGCTTTTTGATTTCAACAAAGATGCTGTACTCGAGAAAGCCTACCAAATGGCACAAGCGCTCACCCATGACTCAAGTGAGGAAGTGGCAGTTGCCATCGGACCGGTAGTTGAGCGGTTTTCGGACATTCCAACTTCCTATCACAAAGCCAACGGGATGTTGAAAACGTATGGCGGCATCCGCAAGGAAAAGATCATTAGCTATGAGGATGATATGAAAGAAGGAGAATTATCTCCTACGAATCCTTTCAAAATCGACCTTGCCGAACGAATCTCCCAGACTGAGCCAGAGGCGATCAATGACTTAGTCAATGAAATCATGTCCGCTCAAGGAACTGCAGAAAGAACCCAAATGTATCGTTTTTTTGTTCTGGTAGCATTGATTGCGCTGGTAAAAAAGCGTGAAGGCAAAGAACAAAAGGACTTGCTAGCTCAAACTGCGGATTTAGACTATTTATCCCAACTGACAAGTGAGCCACACAACTACCAAGACAAAGTGACTGCACTGCTTACATACTTAGTCAAGCAGCAAATCAATCCGGCAATGGCAAAGTATCAAAGTGTGATCAGTCAGGCAAAACAGTTTATTGACAAAAATTTTTCTGATCCAAATATTTCGTTGAATGTCGTTGCAGAAAAAGTCAACTTGAGCCCCGCCCATTTCAGTACGATTTTCTCGCAAGCAACCGATGCCACATTCATTGAATACCTCACAGAACAGCGGCTTTCATTGGCAAAAAAACTACTGATCACAACAAATTTGCGCCTTTCCGAGATCGCCTTTGATATTGGTTACAATGATCCAAATTACTTCTCTTTCCTATTCAAGAAAAAAGAACAGATTTCACCCAAAGAGTATCGTCAGATCCACCATTGACAGAAGTTCAAAAAAACCAGCCCAACCTTATACATAAGGCTGGACTGGTTTTTTAGGCTAGCAAATAATGCAAGAAGCAAAATCGTTGAACGAACAAAATCAATACTGGCGTCTTGCCTTCAGCCGTTCGTCATTCTTTTTTCTCCATCGCCGCTTTTAATGCTGCAGCCAATGGACTTTCTTGCGGTTCTTCCTGATTGATCTTTTGCATCAACCGGCGTTCTTCATGTTTGGTCAATTTTTTGTTACGCTCTTTCTTATCTGCCATTTT
Organism: Enterococcus sp. RTP21361st1_A6_RTP21361_211029; assembly: GCF_040910045.1. Lineage (NCBI taxonomy): Bacteria > Bacillati > Bacillota > Bacilli > Lactobacillales > Enterococcaceae > Enterococcus > Enterococcus sp. RTP21361st1_A6_RTP21361_211029. The sequence goes on from NZ_JBDGBK010000016.1 coordinate 3,271, forward strand.
CTCGGTGATCCCATCGAACTTGCAACGGAAGAAAGCACCATTCTTTCCTTCAATGATCTCCATCTTTCGATGACATTGTGGACAGCGATGGTTAGACACTTTAGGATCTTTACGACGACGATACTTACAGGTTTGACTTGAACAAACATAGATCTTGCCATCTCGGGTACTCTTTTCCCTTAATGGTTCCCCGCATTCAGGACATCGTTTTTGCGTTAAGGAAAAGTCTTGATATTTGCTTTCGCTTTGCTTGATTTCTTTGACTAATTGCTTGGTATGTTTTTCTATCTGAGCAAGGAATTTTTGTTCCGAGTATTTTCCTTTAGCGATCAGTTCTAATTCCTTTTCCCATTTCTCCGTCAATTCCGGAGTGACTAAAGATGGGTTGACTAGCACCAACAACTGCTTGCCTTTTGGCGAAACTTGTAAACCGCTAGGTGTTCGCTCCATCAACTCTGACTTGATCAATTTCTCAATGATCTCAGCTCTCGTTGCAGGCGTTCCTAAGCTATGTTTTTCCATTTTGCCTAAGAGCGTACCTTCATTCAATGGTTTCGGCGGCGTCGTTAGTTCCTTTTGAATACTGAATGTTGGTTTGACACTCATTTGTTCCTGCCAAGAAACAGTGGTTGCTTCTTCTTTTGACTTTTTCCAGCCTGCCTCGATCACAGTGTTATGGGTAAAGACAAACACTTCATTACCAAATTTGACTGTAACTTTTTGCTGCTGCTTCTTATGCGGTTTGGCAAAAAGCATCAAAAAACGTTCAACGATCATTTGATAGATTCGCTGTTCGTCATTACTCAATTTTTCATAACGTGCCCGTTGCTCTGTAGGCAACAAGGCATGGTGATCCGTAACTTTCTTATCATTAAACACAGCTTGCTGCTGAACTTGACCGCCATTTTTCAAATAGCTTTTGACTTCAGGAGCAAAATCGGCCACTGCTTGCAACCGTTCTTTCATCGTTGCTTTCATGTCACTGGTTAAGTATTTTGAATCAGTCCGCGGATACGTGACGATTTTATGGGTTTCATACAAGCTTTGGACCAATGACAACGTTTTTTTGGCAGAAAAGTCATAGCGATGATTGGCTTCTCGCTGAATCTCCGTCAAATCATAGGGTAAAGGAGCCGCTTCGGTTTTGATCTTCTCTTCAATAGACGCAACACGGCCATTTTGCTGACTCATCTTTTGAACCAGTGCTTCGGCTTCGCTACGGTCTTTCAATTGATAAGGATTGCTTTGTTGCCGCTTTGCTTTACTGTCGCCCACTTCTAAGTTGATGACATAATAGGTTTGGGGGCGGAAACCTTCAATCTGTTTCTCTTGTGCGCGAACCAAAGCAAGCGTTGGTGTTTGAACTCGGCCAGCGCTTAAATTATCCTGATATTTCACTGTTAAGGCACGGGTCACATTCAAGCCGACTAGCCAGTCTGCTTTTGCCCGAGCAATGGCAGAATGATACAAGTTATCATACTGCTTCGCCGGCTGCAACTTTGAGAACCCTTCTTTGATAGCCTTAGGGGTCTGAGAGGAAATCCAAAGCCGCTTGACAGGTTTGTCACAGCGGACCCACTCTAAGATCCATCGGGCCACCAACTCGCCTTCTCGTCCTGCATCGGTAGCGATCACGACTTCCGACACATCTTTGCGATGTGCCAGTTGTTTGATTGCTTTCAACTGATGCCCCGTCTTAGGCAATGGTTTGATCCCGATCGTTTTGGGAACCATCGGTAATGTTTCCATCTGCCACGAGGCCCATTCTTTGTTTAAATCTTCGGGCATTTTTAGACCTAATAAATGACCAAGGGCCCAAGTAACGATTACCTTGGGTCCTTCATAATAATTTTTATTTTTTTGATTACAACCCAATACTTTGCTGAGGTCTTTGGCAACGCTTGGCTTTTCCGCTAGAATTAGTTGTTTCATAAAAATCTTTCCTGCTTTCATCGACGACTTGTTGGTATTCTTTAAGTAGTGCCAACCCAATATATTGTTGGAGATAATCGTCGCATTCTTCACACCAGCGTTCTTCGCCTTCATTCCAAAAAGCCGTCATAAAGTTGGTTTTTGCATTTATGTACGAATACTCTTTCCGAATCTCGTGCCATTTTTCTTCGTAAAATGACTGTGCTTCCGCAAAAGATGCAAATGTGAACGCCTCTTGAATATCTGCCTGCCATCCTTCAAAAAACCACCATGGCTCGTTATCACCATACATGACTATTACTTGATACATCCCATCGCTCCTCTCAAGATTCCTTTCCCATATTAGTCACTTTTACCAAAAGTTGCAAGGAATAAGTCTCAACAATTAAGCACCCTTTAAAAAATTCAAAAAATCATCGTTTTTTTATGTTTTTATACTGTCTCTTAAGATGACATCAAAATGATGTTACCCTTAGTCTAGCATAGAACACAGGGAATGTGAATATAACAAGAAAAGATAACAACTCTACATAGGTGAAATTATTTTACTTGGAAAATTTTTTTATGGCAAGAACAATTATGTTACACTAAACAAAAAATCTGTTAGGAGTTGGCGCGTTGATGTACCTTAATCAAATTACTTTTCCTGATCGTGAATCCGAAGGGTCATTTTTTGCGGGGATTATGCGAACTGTCTATGATTCCTATTACCCCTATCAAGTCTTGTCAAAGAACGCCTTTTCTCAAATCGATTTTGAACCAATCACTATCCTTTACGGAGGCAACGGTTCAGGAAAAACCACCGCACTGAACGTCCTTGCTGAGAAGATCGGCGCGCAACGGTCCGCCGCTTATAATCGTTCCAACTTCTTTGAAGATTACCTTGATCAATGCCATTGCATAGTTACCAACGAACCTAAAATCAAGCAAATTTTGACCAGCGATGACGTATTCGACTATATGCTCGACATTCGCAATTTGAATCAAGGCATTGATCGCCGCCGAGAAGAAATCTTCGACGAATATTTTGAAGCCAAATATGCAAATTTTCGTTTTAAAGGCTTTGAAGACTATGAGAGATTAAAAAAAATCAACCTCGCACGTTCCAATACACAATCGAAATTCACACGTAAAAATCTGATGGATAATGTCCGTGAATTCTCAAACGGAGAAAACGCGGCAAGCTTTTTCCAAGAAAAAATCGTGCCTAATGGACTGTATCTTTTAGACGAACCAGAAAATTCACTGTCGGCCCAACGACAAATTGAGTTAGTCGCATTTATCGAAGACATGACCCGCTACGAACATTGTCAATTTGTCATCGCTACCCACAGCCCTTTTGTCCTCTCCATCAAAGAAGCAAAGATCTACGATTTGGATCAAAAGCCGGTGGATGTGCGTCGCTGGACACAGTTGGAAAATGTTCAGACCTACTACCGCTTTTTCCAAATGCATCAAGAAGCTTTTGAAGATGAAAAAAGACGTACCGATCAATAAGAATCTCCTAGAATCACATAGAAAACGATCCGAAAGATCATGCCTGCAAATCCATACAGGCATCACTGATCATTCGGATCGTTTCAATTATCACTGCTACAATCGTTCGAATCGTTTAGACATATTGCAATTCTTTTGCTTCTTGGTAAGCGGCATCGATCAAGCCACCGCCAAGACATTCCATGCCATCATAAAAGACCACTGCTTGTCCTGGGGTGATTGCCCGAACGGGTTCATCGAAGATCACTTCGGCACGGTCATTATCTAGCAAGCGGACAGAGACGCCGACATCTTGTTGACGATAACGGAATTTGGCTGTGCACTTGAATTCACTTGGACGATCCGTGTCTGTCGTAAAGTGGATTTGACTTGCTTCCAACCGATCCGCATACAATGCTGGATGGTGGAATCCTTGTCCCACATACAATGTGTTTGTTGCTAAATCTTTGCCGACAACAAACCACGGTTCTTGTGAAGTGCCGCCGCCACCGATTCCCAATCCTTGACGTTGGCCGATGGTATAGTACATCAGACCATCATGTTGTCCTTTGACTTCACCATCTAATGTGACCATGTTGCCTTTTTTTGCTGGCAAGTAATTGCTTAGAAATTGTTTGAAATTCTTTTCACCGATAAAGCAAACACCTGTAGAATCTTTTTTCTTAGCTGTTGCTAAACCAGCTCGTTCAGCAATGGCCCGTACTTCAGATTTTTCCATGCCGCCTAAAGGGAACATGGTTTTACTCAATTGTGCTTGCGACAGTTGGCTCAAGAAATACGTTTGGTCTTTGTTGCTATCCACTCCGCGCAGCATATGGGTAACCCCATTTTCATCCGTTTCGACTTGAGCATAGTGTCCAGTTGCCACATAATCAGCACCAAGATCCATGGCATAATCTAAAAAGGCCTTGAATTTGATTTCTTTGTTACACATAACATCTGGGTTTGGTGTACGTCCAGCTCGATATTCAGCTAAGAAATATTCGAAAACGCGGTCCCAATATTCTTTTTCGAAATTGACTGAATAATAGGGAATGCCGATTTGAGCTGCTACTTTAGCCACATCTTTGTAATCTTCCGTTGCAGTACATACACCATTTTCATCGGTATCGTCCCAATTTTTCATAAAGATCCCGACAACATCATACCCTTGTTCTTTCAGCAAAAGTGCTGTTACCGACGAGTCCACCCCGCCACTCATTCCAACCACCACACGGGTGTTTTCGTTAGACATGATTTTTCACCATCATTTCAATTATAGATTCTGAAATCATCTACGATTTGAAGGTCGCAACTTTTCAGTAATTTGCATTATACAACAGATTGGCAAAAAATTCACGGAGAGTTTCATCGGTTTAGCTTTTCCTGTAAAAAACTTAGATACTTCTTTAAATTCAAAAAAACCTTTCCCACATAAATAGTTCCTCCGACAGCTGCTGCTTAAGCCTAATGCTAGCCTGCTTTCAAGCAAAAAGAAACTATCATAAAATCGTATGAATTTCTTCATAAAATACAGAAATGTCTGTTGCAAGGATCAGCTATACTCCTCTTAGATAATGACAAAAGGGGTAACAGAACATGAACAATCACGCAACGACTGACTGCAGAAATAGAAAAAAGCCAAAAAATTCCGTCAAAAAAAGTATTCTTGTCTTACTGATCATTGTCGCCGGTTCTTTCCTTTTACGACAATTAGTCTTTGAAAGAGTAAAGCATTCCGACTCACAAGATATCGTATTATTGCCAAAGAAATTTTCAGAGCAAGCCAATCAAGTGCTGCAAGAAGTGCTGCCGAAGTCCCAACAAGTCCCTTTGATTTTGCAAAGAGACGAACGTTGGGGGATGAAACGTTACGGCTCTGGGGAACAGCAAAATACCTTTGCCGATAATGGTTGTGCCATCGCATCTTTAGCAATGATTGATTCTTTTTGGCGAAATCAGGCACCAGAACCAGACAATATTCTCAACTGGGCAGGCAACCAATTTTATCTTGCTGATCAAGGAACTAGCTGGCAAATCTTTCCTCAGTTTGCCGAACATTTTGGCTATCAATTCTTAGATCTGGGAAATTCTTTCGAGGAAGCTTACAAGATGATTCAGCAAGGATTTCCCGTCATTGTCTCCGTACAGCCGGGAACATTTACTACCACAGGCCATTTGATGGTATTGGCTTTGAATAGAGAAGGGGGGATTCAAGTGCTTGATCCAAATGATTCACCAGATAAAAACCACTACAAAAAAACTTTCTCTAATGAACTGCTTGCTGCTGAAGGATTGAATTATTGGTGCTTTTGGCTTTGATTTTCAAAAGCAACTTACAGACTTGCACTGTTGACTGAGAACCATCAAAAAAAACAGACTAGCCGATTAGCTAGCCTGTTTTTATATTTGCCGTAATTATTGAACTCGTGGTTCGTTGTTTTCTTGGATACGGCTGGCAGTTTTGTTGAATGCGCCTTTGGCTTTACGTGTTTGTTTTGAAGCAAATTCTCCAGTTGTTTCTGCAGCACTGCTAACTTTGTCTTGAACAGTTTCTGAATCTTTTTCGAATTGTTCACGAGTTTTAACATCTGCTACATTAACGTTCACTTCGATAACTTCCAAGTTTGTCATTTTGTTGACTTGTGTTGAAACGACTTCTTTGATTTGGTCGTAAATGGCAGTCATGTCGCTACCGTATTCTGCTACGATATCTAAATCTACGGCTACTTGTTTTTTACCAACTTCAACGTTGATACCGGAAGTAACATCATCCGTATTCACTAATTTTCCTGCGATATTTGAGAAGAACCCACCATCAACCGTTAATAGTCCATCTACGGATTCTAGCGCAATCCCGACAATCTTTTGAATTACTTTATCTTCGTAAGTCAATTCTCCTTTAACACCTGCAGTAGTTGTTGGTTTTACTTGATTTTCCATTGTACATTCCTCCTATATCTTCATAAAAATTATAATAATAAATGTTACCGATCACTAACGCCGCGGCTTTTGAAATTGATCAAAGAAACCGATCTCTTTGAGGTAGAAGCCAAGGTAACCTCCTAGTGCTGTAAAAATCAGTAGTAGCAATGTTTTCAAAAAGCCGACTGTCAGAAAGAGAATTGCTAGTATCAGTCCTAATGCAGCAAAGATAACCGGGATCTTATTTTGTTCGAACCATTTGTTCATCATTTCTCCTCCTAAACGACACGGGGTTGTGTGTGATGTTCTCTTGTTTCTTCAGCGTCTTTCAAGACAACTTCTGTTTGTATATCATGAGTGACACCGAATAGCGTTTGAAGCTTACTGCTGATCTCACCAACCAATGCTTCTTGTTGTTGCGGGATGGCTGCGGTCTGTTTCATTTCTCCATCGATCATGACTCGGACTTTATTCTTGATAATCTTGACCTTCACTGATGGCGAATGGATAAAATCAGCTTGTTGGACATTCTTTAAAACAAAATGTTCCATGGCTTTCTTTTGAATCACCAATTCCCCGGATTTTTGCTGGATAACCAAACGATCCGAACGCTTTGGAAAGAACAAGACAACGAAAATACCAATGATCGTCAGCAGTGCAAAGCCGACACATGTCCAAAACAAAAACATGCTCATGGAAGCTCCGACCCACGGATACTCACGCAGTGGAATCAAGTAGAATGGTAAATCTACCGCTTGCTGATTCTCAATCATGCCAAAGAAAAAGACGAGCAACAATAACAGTAACCCAATGATCATGATCACTTTAGAAATCTTACGCATAGGCAACCTCCTTTACTACTTTCTATTTAAAGCATACACATTTCTTAAATATCCTTCAAATGATAAACCTTGAAACCGATTATTTTTTCATTCTATGACCAATGTTCAGCTTACTAGAAGCAGAAATTTTGTCTTGCTATTATAACTATTGTTAAAAAGATATATGACTATAATTCTTTAACCGACTGTTTTCCTTGTTATTTCTCAATGAAACGTTTGGTGTATTTCTGCTTGTTTGGCTTGAAAGATCCTTTCTAATTGGTTTTCGGAAATTGGTCGTCCAAACGGCCAAGGTTGAGGAAGGAATGCTAATTCCGGCGCATCGACACCGACATTGATATTCTCAGCGATAGGCAAACTATGATGATGGATATGCCCATGAAGGTTACGGCTATTCTTTGTCATTCCCAATAGCATCGGATAATGACTCAAATAATACTGGTGATGATCAAATTTTAACAACAGACCGACATCCGCAAAAGAAAACTTCGGCTCTCCGGAAATTCCGGGATCGTGCTTTGCTAGATAACGAAAGAGTGCGCGTATCATGGTTGCCTTTGATAAAAGCGATCTTTCCTTGCAGCCGTACTAATAGCGCTAAAAGCTCTGCAAACCCCGCTTCATGTTCGGGATGGAGTGCAATATCTCCTAGATGGTAGACCGTATCTTGTGCTTGAACCACCTGATTCCAATTAGCGACCATGACTTCATGCATCTCTGAGACAGACGTAAACGGACGTGGGGCAAAATCATTCGAACCTAATAGTTTTTCGTGAAAATAATGAGTATCTGATGTAAAATAGCGCATCTTCTCTTCCTTTCTCAGGGTAAATGTTTTACATATCTGTCAGTATACGCTTAGCCTAAAAAGAAAACAGCAAACAAAAGCCATGATTGAAGTCACGATCTTTCCTTCAACTGTAACAAAAAAACAACCGAACGATTTCATTTCTGCCAAAGAGCAAGGGACAAGTCACAACAACATCCACATTGATAGTGTGGAACCGCTAACGTAGTGGATTAGCGCTAGCCTCCACACTCGCTACTGTGGACGATCCAACATTGTCCACGGAATAATTTGTTCATGATTGTCTTCCAGATACACTTTTGAAACGAAAATCTTTTGGTTGCTTTTCCTAAATAACGGATCATTTTGTTCGCGATGGTTTACGCTTTGATGAATAATCCGCGACTAATAAACCCATCCATCAAGAAATAAAATTTTTCTTGCAGCATTTTGTGTTGCGGGTCTTTAAAGATGTTGACTGCTTTCAATCCATTGGCTGTCGTAATCGACATCTTAAACGTTTTGATGTCCTTTGCGACGGTGATTTTTAATTTAAAGCCTTCTTTACTTTGCGGAGTTGCTTCCAACCCGCGGATCAGTTGGAAATTGCCACTGTTTGTTTCAGTAAATCCATTGTCCCGCAGTGTATACTTTTTTGCTTCTGGTGCTAATTGGTAGCGGGTCTCTGCACCTAAGACAGTTGTTGTTGTTTCAAATGCCATTTGCTTTCCACCTCGTTCGACGTTTTGATTTCCGAAAAAGCTTCTCTAGAAAAAATACAAGTGCTTTTTTCTAGAGAAAGTCTCTTTGCTATCCGGTATTTCTTTCTTCAGATTATCATGAATGGTTGCATGAGTGCCAGTTTTTTTTTGCTTTCTGCTCTCTTTTCGCTTATCTAGGAGCAGCCCCTTCGATTCCTCTAAAAACACGAAACTATGGGTACTACTTCTTCGTTCCTAAAACGGTTCGAGCAAGTAATTCTGCAAAACTATGGACCTCTTCTTCTGTGTTACCAAGACCAAAACTGATCCGCACAGATTCTCCCACAGCGGGATGCTCTTTGCCATACATTGCTTCTAAAACATGAGAAGGTTCCACGTTCCCTGCGGTACAAGCTGAACCCGTCGAGATCGCAATGCCTTTTAGATCCAATTTCATCAACAGTAGATCACTAGTAACACCAGGAAATTGCAGATTGATGATGTGAGGCAGCTTGCTATCAGGATCTCCATTTAAACGGTAGTCAACGCTTTGCTCTTCCAAAACAGAAAAAACTTGCTTAGCAAATTGCTGATACGTCTCACTGTACGCACGCTGTACTTCTGGAGTCAGCAAGGAAACAGCTTTTGCCATACCTACGATCCCTGCCAAATTTTCTGTACCGGCACGGCGCTTTTCTTCTTGCTCACCACCGTGTAAGAGAGTGGGTAGTGACAAGCCGTCTCGTTTGTACAAGAAACCAACGCCTTTAGGTCCGTTGATCTTATGTGCTGAAATACTCAACAAATCGATGCCATACGCAGCAGGATCAATGGGCAGCTTGCCGTAAGCTTGTACGGCGTCCGTATGAAAAACAGCGGCGTGTTCTTTTAGCAGTTCGCCAATTTCTTGGATCGGCAAAATATTGCCCGTTTCATTATTGGCGAACATAATTGAAACGAGGATCGTATCTGGACGTAGTGCCGCTGCTACTTGTTCTGATAAGAGCTGTCCTTTTTTATCGACAGGTAAGTAAGTGATCTCGAACCCTTGCTTCTCCAAAAACTTCATGCTTTCGATGACTGCTGGATGTTCGATCGTCGTAGTAATGATGTGTTTTCCTACTGCTTGTTTTGCATACGCGGTGCCGAGGATCGCTGTGTTGTCGCTTTCCGTTCCGCCACTATTAAAAATGATCTCGTGGGCTTTGACACCTAACTGATCGGCGATTACTTGTCGCGCTTCTTCTAGCTTGGTATGGGCATCCCGACCGTACCTATGGATACTGGAAGGATTGCCAAAAAATGTCGTCATTGTGTCATTCATGGCTCGAATGACAGCCGGGTGCATCGGCGTCGTTGCTGCATGATCTAAATAAACCATTCGTTTCACCTATCCTTTATTAAAGCCATTATAACAAATCTAAACCAACCGTCTATCCCTAACGATTGATTTTCCGGTAGTTTAAAAGAATAGCAAAAAACAGCAAGCAGGTTTTCTTCTGCTTGCTGCGAATGATTTGGTTCTTCAATGTATTTTTTTAGAAAAAGTAATCACTTATGCGTTCTCACCAGGTTCAGAGGCGATCACCGTCAGTTCTCCCTGTAATGTCCATTTTTTGATTGGATTAGGCAGAATACAGCTTGTTCCCATCTTCAATTCATAGGAATGACCATCGATCACAAGTTGACCATATCCGTCAATCACGGTCATCAGAGTATAGTCTGCTTGTTGTTCCAGATTCAATTTGCCACGAACTTCCCATTCATAAACATTGAAAAATTCGGTTTCCAGATACGTCACGATTGCCGAAGATCCTTGCTTGATTTCACGAATCGACAGTTCTGGTGCTTTAGCGGGCACAGTCGTCACATCAACAGATTGTTGGATATGCAGTTCTCTGGTCTTGCCTTGATCGTCTGTCCGATCATAGTCATAAACCCGATAAGTGGTATCTGAACTTTGTTGTGTTTCCAAAATCATGATGCCTTTACCGATTGCATGGATCGTTCCGCTTGGCACATAGAAAAAGTCGCCTTTTTTAACAGGAACTTTCGTTAATAGATCATCCCAACGGCCGTCTTCGATCATTGCTTTTAATTCTTCTTTGGTTTGTGCGTGGTGGCCATAAATGATCTCTGCCCCAGGTTCTGCATCAATGATGTACCAGCATTCTGTCTTGCCTAGTTCACCTTCATGTTCCATGCCGTACGCATCGTCTGGATGCACTTGCACAGATAGATCGTCTTCTGCATCCAAGATTTTGATCAGCAAAGGAAATACCGGCGCCTCCGAATGACCAAACAATTCTTGGTGATCCCGCCATAAGTCTGCTAATGTCTTCCCTTTAAATGGGCCGTTTTCAATCACGCTGACACCATGAGGATGTGCACTGATCGCCCAGTCTTCACCGATCTTATCATTTGGCAGATCAAAACCGAAAACAGAATGTAAACGGCTACCGCCCCAAATTTTTTCTTGAAAAACAGGTTTCATAAATAATGGTTCCATAGTTGATCCCCTCTCTATTGATTCGCTAATATTATAGCACGAAAAACTTCAACGAACGGATTCTTTTAAATAACTTTGTACAATTTGATCCCGATGTTTCAGATAGCTGTCTCTGTGATCCTCTGGATGTACGCGATTCGAAAGAAAAATAAATGCTTTGCCATCAGAACCAATCAAAAGGAAGGTCCCTGTATACCCTGTATGATAGAGGTGTACAGGCGTACCTTTCAAGTCCCAGCCGATTGAGCGATGTCCTGTTTCAGATGGCGTATGGTCTAGATATAGTCTTTCCAGTATATCTGCTGAAAGAAAAGATTGCGTCGCTGTCTGACCTTTCTTCAACATCATTTGTACAAATTGAGTCAAATCATCAATGGTTGAAAACAGCCCTGCGTTTCCGGCATGTTTGCCCAAAACTCGTGCTTTGGGATCATGGGTGATTCCTTTCAGAACAGTCCCATCTTCTTGGCGCTGAGTGGCTGCTACCTTGCTTGCTGCCGGCAAAGGAGGAAACCCACTGTTGGTCATTTCTAGCGGTTGCAGAACCTCCTGCTGGAAGATCTCGGTGACAGAACAGCCAAAAAGTTCCTCCAACATGAAGCCTAGAAGAATCGTGCCCGTATCCGTGTACTGGACTTGCTTGTCAAGCTGTGGTCCGCTTTGGACTCGAAGATACGCGTGACGCAGCTCTTCAGCAGACAATTGATCGCGGCGAGGAATCCAAGTCTGGATATCGGAGGTGTGGGTTAAAAGATGTCGTAACGTTACTTTCTGATCAGTAAAAGCAGGCAAATAGCGGACCAGAGGGTCATCGATTGCTAGGACTCCCTGTTCCCATAGTTTGAGAATCACCGTCGTCGTACAAACCACTTTCGTCAAAGAAGCCACATCAAATAGGTGTTCCGTCGTAAGTGATTCTATTTGGGGCTGCCGAGCCGCGTAGCCTAAACAATGAGTCTCCATTTGCTCTCCATGGATGAATCGATAAACAACTCCCGGTAAGACGCCCTCCTGTTGCTTTTCAGCGATTAGCCGAATCGTTTCTGGATACATACCAGTTCCTCCTTTCGTGCGCCTCTAAACTGTTTTGATTATACCAGTCAGGCCCTAATTGCACAAAAAAATACAGAAGAGATTTCCAGAGAAATTCTTCTGCATCTTAGTGGTGAATCGCATTATTTATTTGCAACGAACCACCATTCGATCCCGATGGTATCGTAGGTAGTCAGTAAGTTTTTCTTTTTATCAATAAAGAATTCTTGCTTGCTGTCAGTCAAATGAGCTTCCAAAGTCAATAAGTCTTCTTTATCAATAGCGATCTTCAAAAAGTCCAATCCCAATACCTCATGTGTCGGTAAATCGATGGTTCCGCCTTGGCCTTCGATCAAACCAACTTGAAAATCATCTTCATTCAAATGTAAGAAACCATCTGCTTCTTTGGTCGTCAAACCTAACAGCTCTTCCAAAAAGTCGCGTTCTTTCGCTACATCACTGACATTCAGATGAATTTGGTTGAAGCGAGCTTTGCTTGATAACAGGACTACCTCACTTGGTGCAGCTTCGATCAATGCTTCAAGCGTTTTTGGCAAATCTGTTTCTTGAGTGCCTTCGTAAAAAACTTCGATTCGGTTTTCTTCAGGATCAGCCAAAACAACTGCGATTTGACTTCCTTCAAAAATAGATTCTTCAAAAGTCGCAGACTGTTCTTTCGCTTTTTTACAAATTGCTGCCAGTTCTTCTAAGGAAGCGACGGTCAAGCGGATCCGTTGCATTTTTTTGATTTCCCCAAAATGATCATTGGCCCGTGGACTTTCTTCTAGCCAGATGACTTCACCTTCTGCACCTTTGAAACCCAAAATGGCTAATTCGTTTTCTTCCCGTTTCAAATCAAAACCTAGAACATCACGATAAAAAGCAATCGCTTTATCCCGATCTTTTACTCGAATCGCGATTGTCCGCAACTTTGTGCTCTTCCCCAATACAAAATCTGTCATTATTTCTCCCCCTATATATGTATGCGTTTATCTATGCATTTGTCCTTATTGTACTGATAAACCGTTATACTAGCAAATGAAATCCTTTATCATTCTACCATTATCAAGCATTTTTTTTTTGACAAAAAAATAGATTTAACGACAAAAAAGGTCACTGAACTTCTTTTTTTGTGGTTAAATCTACCTTTATTCATTGAAGGAAGGCTGTTTCTTTCATTCTTCTGATCTGAGTACCGTTTTTTTCTAATCGGTCGGTGATACTGACAGTTGCTACTCCGCTCATAAGCGCTTTTTTAGCACTGACTAACTTTGGCAACATCCCGCCAGTGATCACCTTCTCATTGATCAATGTTTTTATGTCAGTCAATGAGACTTGCTGCAGCCACTGGGAGTCTTTCTTGATTCCCGGTACATCTGTCAGCAGAATCAATCGTTCTGCTCTCAGACTGCTGGCAACTTTACAAGCGACTTCGTCCGCATTGATATTCAGCCACTGGCCTTCGGCTGTGATCCCAAGTGGGGCAAGGATCGGTATATGATTGCCTTTGATCAGCAGCTGAAGCAACTGCTGATTAATAGTCTTAGCCTTCCCAACATAGCCAAGTGTGGCGTGATTGATCATTTCCCCTTGGATCAACTGATCACAGCCAGCATTTAAGCCGATTGCCTGAAATCCAGCTTGCTGAAAATAAGTCGTGATCATTGGCTGGACTTGTCCCAGCAAAACCATGCGAGTGATCTCAAGAGTTTGCGCATCCGTTACCCTCAAGCCTTCTTTGATCTGAATCGGCAGTGACAATTTCTGCAGCATTTCCGAGATATAATGGCCGCCACCATGAACAATCACGATTTTCTTTCCTAGAGCTTGCCATTGTGCGACTTGTTCAAAAAAAACGGGGGTCAGATTATCTGAAGCAACACCACCCATCTTGATGACAATGATTTCCATATGTTCTTCCTCCTGTTGGATCTTGTGGCGATTTTTTGATTCTTACAGCCAATGATTCCGATTCTATTCGTTTGATACCTCCATGAGATAGGCATTACGTATGATAGAGTGCATTGATTTTGACATAATCATACGTAAGATCACAGCCCCAAGCTTTCCCGCGACCGGCCCCTTCTTGTAAAATGACATTGATTTTTACTTCTGAGGCTGTCAAGCGTTCTTCCATCAGTGTTTCATCGTAGTCAAGGGGGGATCCTCCTGCAAAAACCGGGATCGCCGCTAATTCGATCGCCACATTGGCAGGATCGATTCTTTGTCCGCTATACCCAATTGCACAAAGGATCCGGCCCCAATTGGGGTCTTTTCCATAGATTGCTGTTTTCACGAGTGGTGAACCTACGATCGTTTTACTGATCATGCGGGCAGCTAAGTCGGTGGGAGCCCCTTTTGTTTCAGCTTCAATCAGTTTTGTCGCTCCTTCACCGTCTTTAGCGATGGCTTTGGCCAATGTCGTTAAGACTGTCTGTAGCATTTTTTGAAATTGCTTATAAGCAAATGTATTTTCTTCAATCGGCGGATTGCCCGCTTGCCCATTTGCCAGCACCAATACCATGTCATTGGTGGAGGTATCGCCATCTACTGTGATTTGATTAAAAGTGACTTCCGTGAGTTTTCGCAGCAATGACTGCAGAAGGGACGGTGCAATAGCGACATCGGTAGTGACGAATGCCAACATTGTCGCCATGTTTGGATGAATCATCCCTGAGCCTTTGGCGCAACCTGCCATGGTGACAGTGTGGCCCGCAATCTCCGTCTGAATCACTTGATTTTTTTCAACAAGGTCTGTCGTTAAAATGGCCTTCTGAAATCCGGTAGGACTGCCAGAATGACTTAATTGACGAATCCCAGCAGCAATCGTTGCCATCGGTAGTGGTCGACCAATGATTCCCGTAGATGCCACCGCCACCTCTTCTGAGGCCACTCCGGCTTGTGCTGCAGCCAAAGCGATCATTTCTCTGGCATCTGCTATTCCTTGTTCTCCAGTACAAGCATTCGCATTCCCGGAATTCACGATCACTCCCCGAAGCTTTCCTGTTTTCAACTGTTCTCTTGTTACTAGGACGGGGGCCGCTTGTACTTGATTGGTTGTGAAAACTGCGGCGGCACTTGCCGGAACTTCAGAGAACAACCAGCCAAGATCGGCTTTTCTTTTTTTCACCCCACAATGGATGCCATCTGCATAAAAACCTTTTGGTGAAACAATTGTCCCTATAATTTCTTTCATGTTACACGCTCCTTATTCTGAACTAATCGAATTCCCAAGTATCGTTAAGGATACCAAGGGATCTGTCGTAATCCAGCTGTTTCCTCCAGCCCAGCCCATTTATTGACGTTCTGGATTGCTTGTCCGGCAGCCCCTTTTACTAAATTATCGATCACCGCAATGACTGTCACGATGTGGGTCATCGGATTTAAGACCAACCCAATGTCACAAAAGTTGGTTCCTGTCACCTGCCGCAGTTCTGGCAGCTTTCCTAACGGCTGCAAGCGAATAAATGGTTGTTCTTGATAGTCTTCTTGATACCTCTGATAAATATCTTCCGCTGTTCTTTCTGGCGCTACAGGCACATAAAGGGTCATCATGATCCCTCTGTTAACCGGAATCAAACTAGTGGAAAATTGGATGGCCGTCAATTCTGGATCCCATTGTTGAAACTGCTGGACAATTTCTGGGATATGCTGATGCTGATTCAATTTATATGTCTGCATATTTTCTGAAATTGTCACAAAATGACTGGTATCTGACAGTTTTTTCCCCGCACCAGAAAGCCCAGATTTGCCGTCAAAAATGGGAATGCCTGCCAACCATTTTCTTCTGACTAAAGGCGCAGCGGCTAAAATTGCGGCAGTGGCATAGCAGCCTGGATTGGCCATTAAATTTCCGTGGGACGTCTGAAACTCTGGCAATGCATATGTTGCAGCATGCAATAAACGATCCGCAGCTGGCGTCTGCTGATACCATTGCTGATAAACACCTGCTTCTTTCAAACGCAGATCTCCGGATAAATCCATCACAGGAAAGTCTTGTTCGACAAATGGCGAGACCAAATCTTTGCTAATACCAGCCGGTGTCGCAAAAAAGACCAATTCATTTTCTTGCATAATCTGCAGCGGATCAAACGGGTAAATCCTTTGGTTGACCAGTTGCTGCAGATGGGGATAAACATTGACTGAATTTTCTTGGACTGAATGACTATGTAACGTTCCTATCTCCAAGACAGGATGCAAGTGGATCAAACGAACCAATTCCAATCCTGTATAGCCGGTAAACCCGACGATTGCTGCTTTCACTTACTACACCCCTTTTTCACTTGTTCTCAAATTCTTTTTCAACAACCTTTCAACAACCAAAGCAGCTCTTCTTTCTTCATTCTCACCTTTCAGTGGTTTCTTCTTTCGTTCCTAAAACATGACGTAGAACAGCGAGTCCTTCAGCCATTTCTGCTTCCGTTATGGTCAATGCTGGCAGCAGACGCAGGACATTCGTTCCAGCTTTCAACACCAGTAACCCTGCTTGACGCAATTCTGTCATCGCCTGTTGGAGAGCAGTGCTATCCTTCAACTCTAAGCCAATCATTAGGCCCTGCCCTCGAATAGCCACGATCTGTGCCAGATCCGTTAAGCCTGCCATAAGCTGCTGATGTCTGGCAGCAACATTTACTAACACAGGGGAATCGGTTAGGACCGTACATACGGCATTTGCTGCAGCCATCGCTAACAAATTACCACCAAAAGTTGAACCGTGACTTCCAGGGCCAAACCCCTGCTGTAAATCAGTTTTTCCTAGCATGGCACCAACCGGCAGCCCATTGCCCAACCCTTTTGCTAATGTAAAAATATCAGGTTCGATCCCATATTGCTCAAAAGCATAAAAACTCCCCGTGCGTCCCATTCCTGTTTGAATTTCGTCTATGATCAGCAGTGCACCTGCTTCTTGACATAACGCGGCCACCTTTTGGACCCATTCTTTTTCAGCTGGGATCACGCCGCCTTCTCCTTGGACCAGTTCCATCATCACCGCAGCTGTTTCCTCATCCAACGCTGCTTGCAGCGGGGAAAATTCATTGAAGGGCAAATACTCAAAATCTGGTACGAGCGGACCAAAATCCTGATGGATGCTTTCTTGAGCCGTTGCTGTCATGGCACCAAATGTTCGTCCGTGAAACGAGCCCTCAAAAGTTAAAATCTTTGTCCGACCCGTTGCTTTTCGAGCTAGTTTTAAGGCTGCTTCATTTGCTTCAGCCCCACTATTGCAAAAATAGGCAAGATATGGACCTTTTGTTAGTTTTTGCGCGACTGTCTCTTGTAACGAATTGGTGTAGAGGTTGGGCGCATGCCATAATTTGTCCGCTTGCTGCAGCATTGCCTGCTGGATTTCAGGCTGCCCATAGCCAAGGTTGGCGACCCCAATACCGCTTGTAAAATCTAAATATCTCCGACCTTGAGTATCTGTTACATAGCTGCCCTTTCCTGCAGCAATCTCTAATGGCAAACGTGTATAATTGGGAAACAACTGACTCATCCATCAACGACCTCCTATGAATATTTATGTATTAATATACATTTTTAGCGAATAAATTGCAATATTTATTTATTTTATAACGAAAATATTCATTCCAACAAAAAAAAGAGAAGCTTAACGCTTCTCTTCATTCTTGTTTATATTCACAAAAATCGATTGAATAAAATCGTTGTCTTCTTGTATCAGGCCGCATCTTCTGAAAATTGGCTGTTATACAAGTCCGCATAAAAACCATTCTTAGCCATCAATGTGTCATGGTTTCCGGTTTCGACAATCGAACCATGATTCATCACAATAATATTGTCGGCATCCCGAATGGTAGATAAGCGGTGAGCAACGACAAAACTTGTCCGATTTTCCAACAATTTGTTCATGGCTTTTTGGATGAGAATCTCGGTCCGAGTATCCACACTAGATGTTGCTTCATCCAAGATCAACACATCTGGATCAGCTAAGAAGGCGCGCGCGATCGTAATCAATTGTCGTTGTCCTTGAGAGATATTGCTAGCTTCTTCATTGAGGACCGTATCATATCCGTCCGGCAGCTTGCGAACAAAGTCATCCACGTGAGCAGCTTTAGCGGCTTCGATTACTTGTTCTTTCGTCGCTTTGTCATTGCCGTAATGGATATTGTCATAGATTGATCCTGTAAATAGCCATGTATCTTGTAGAACCATTGATATGTTGCTACGAAGCTCATCACGGGTCAGATCTCTTGTGTCCCGACCGTCGTAGCGAATACTACCGCCGGAAACATCATAGAATCGTTCCAACAGATTAATCAATGTCGTTTTACCGGCACCGGTAGGTCCAACGATAGCTACCATTTCCCCAGCTTTGACGTCTAGATTAAAATCGGTCATCAATAAGTTGTCTGGTGTATAACCGAATTGAACATGGTCAAAACGAACTTTATAGTCGCTTTCTTCCACGGGTAATCCAGAAGGTTCATCTGACATTTCTTCTTCATCCAAGACCTCAAAGACCCGTTCTGCTGATGCAACAGTTGATTGGATCGTATTCAATAAACTAGCAATTTGAGTGATCGGTTGTGAGAATTGGTTCGTGTATTGCAAGAATGCTTGCACATCCCCCAAAGTCATGTTCCCATTCGCTACTTTGATCCCACCCAGAACTGCGACAAAGACATAGCCCAAGTTCTTGATGAAGTTCATCAATGGCATAATGATTGCGGAAATGAATTGTGCTTTCCAACCAGCACTATACAGACGATCGTTTTCTTCTTCAAATACTTTTTGATCAGCCGCTTCATGGTTAAAGGTTTTGACAACGGTATGGCCGCCATAGGTTTCTTCAACCTGATTATTCAGTAATCCCAAGCTCTTTTGTTGCGCAGCAAAGAATTTTTGTGATTTTGGTGCGACGATCATTACGACGATCAAGCTTAGCGGCACCGTTGCTAATGCAACCAATGTCAACTGCCAGCTAATCGTTAGCATCATCCACAACACTCCGACTAAAGTAACAAAACTGGTAATAAATTGGGTCAAGTTTTGTTGGAGGGTGCTGGCGATATTATCCATATCATTGATTGCCCGTGACATGATATCTCCGTTTGAATGGGTATCATAGTAAGAAATCGGCAAGCGATTCATTTTTTCTTCTAAATCACGACGCAGTTCATAGACGGTCCGTTGTGATACACGGGTCATGATGAATTGTTGCAAGAAATTGAAAATAGCAGAAATAACATACATACCGATAGCGATCATAATGATTTGTCCTACTTTATCAAAATCGATCGGAAATTCGGTGACAGTTTTTCCAGCTTTCATTTGCTCTGCACCAATCATAACACCTTTAAAGATTTCGGTTGTTGCTTCCCCTAAGATCTTTGGTGTTTGAATCTGGAAGATTACGGCGGCAATCGCTAAAACAAATACCGAAATGATTGCGATAGAACGTTTCGACATATAACCGAAAAGTCGTTTTACCGTTCCCCAGAAATTTTTTGCTTTTGGTCCTTTCGCTCCAATGTTGCGCCCTGGACCGCCACCCATCGGTCCACCGCCGCGAGGTGCTTGGTTTTTCCGTTCACTCATGCCACATCCTCCTCTCTCAATTGAGATGATACGATTTCTTGATACGTTTGGTTTGAGGCCATCAATTCTTCATGGGTTCCTTTACCCACCAATTGACCTTCGTCAAGGACAAGGATCGTGTCTGCATCCATTACTGTACTTACCCGTTGTGCGACTACAACCATAATGCTGTTCTTCATGTCTTTTTTCAATGCCGCTCGCAGCTGTGCATCTGTCTTAAAGTCCAGCGCTGAGAAAGAATCATCAAACACATACACATCGGCTTGTTTCACTAATGCCCGAGCGATCGCTAACCGTTGACGTTGGCCGCCGGAGAAATTTCCGCCGCCTTGTTCTACATGACTGTCTAAGCCTTCGCTCAATTCTGAAACAAACTCTTTGGCTTGTGCGATTTCCAGTGCTTTCCAGATTTCTTCATCTGTCGCATCTGGTCTACCGTATTTCATGTTTTCTCGAATCGTACCAGTAAATAAAACCGCTTTTTGTGGGACGAAACCAACTGAGTCCCGCAAATTATGCTGTGTTACTTCAGCGATATTCACTCCATTGATGCGGATCGCTCCTGATTCGATATCATAGAGCCGAGGCAGCAAATTGACCAATGTCGTCTTCCCAGAACCCGTACCACCAATGATTGCCACAAAATCACCCGATTTTGCTTGAAAATCAATGTCTTGCAGTGCTAATTTTTCTGCACCGTGGTAACGATAGTTGACGTGATCAAAAGCAAGTGTGGCTTGATCACCTTTTAATTGAATCATCTTAGGTGCTTTATCATCAACGATCTCTTCTTCTTCGTCTAATACTTCATTGATCCGATCTGCAGAGGCTTGTGCTCTTGGGACCATCACAAAGATCATTGACAGCATCATAAAACTGATCAAGATTTGCATGGCATACGTCATGAATGCAATCAGATTCCCAACTTCTAATGTCATTTCAGCAATATAATGTCCACCAAACCAAGTGATGGCAATATTGGTCCCACTCATAATCAATGTCATCAAAGGCATCATAAGTGCCACGATAGTATTTACTTTGATGGCCGTGTGGGTATAGTCTTTATTGGCTTCATCAAAGCGATTGGCTTCATACCCGGTCTTATCGAAAGCTCGAATGACCCGCACTCCAGTCAATCCTTCACGGAAGACCAAATTCAGACGGTCAGTTTTTTTCTGCATGCTTTTGAAAAGTGGCACAGCAAAATACATGATTCCACCAACCAAAACGATCATAATTGGAATAACGACTAAAAAGATTTTGGTTAACTGAGCGTCTTTTTGATAGGCCAAGAAGCTTGCTCCGATCAAAGTGATTGGTGCATTGATCATCATCCGCAAGAACATTTGTGCCACCATTTGAATTTGGTTGACGTCATTAGTCGTACGAGTGATCAAAGAGGCAGTTCCGAATTTATCAAAAGAACGTGCGGAGAAATTTTCTACTTTTTCATAAATATCTGTCCGTAATTTTTGCCCCAATTTTTGTGATTCTCTAGTAGCAAAGAATGTATTGCCTAATGCAGCCAGAATACTGATCAGTGAAAAACCGATCATTAAAAAGCCGGTACGCCAGATATAATCAATGTCTCCAGTTGCAACGCCATTATTAATGATATTCGACGTTAATGTCGGTAAATAGAGATCTGCTATTACTTGTACAACCATAAAGGCAACGGCCATCAGTGCCGAAACGAGTGAAACTCGTTTAATCAACTTTGTCATTCTTTTCCCCTCTTTCTTTTTGTGCGCCATCTCTTAGCCAGCTGATTTTGTTATTGAAATCAGTCGTTGCTAGCGAAGGATCATAGGCATGATTTTCTGCTAACTCTCGGTATGCTTCAGCAATCGTAGAAAAAACGGTGTGCATCAACAGTTGGACGAGCATTTTCAATTCATGATCATCCTTGACCCGTAATAAGTCTTTGTCGATCTCAGCAAAAAATTCTTCTTCCCACTTCTGTCTCGCTTCTTGATGCTCTTTGTGAGAGCCGTAGAGTGGTTTTTTGTGGATATCCGGCATCACTTTTCGCAAAGAACGATAATCCATACTCATGAAGAGATTGCGATAAAATTTTGCATTTTTTCCTTCTAACACTTCTTCGATCATCCGAGAAAAATACCATTCAAAGCCAGCAAACAGATCGCCCTTTTCGTGTTGAATGGAACGAATCAAATCCCGCTGACTGTTTTTTTTCAACGTATGAAAATAGTAGTAGTATAAGTCTTCCTTATTTTCAAAATACTGATAAAAACTTCCCCGAGGGATTTCTGCGTCTTTGATGATATTGGCAATCGAAGCATCCTTCAATGGGACCCGAGAAAATTCTTTCTTAGCAGCGCTTAAAATGCGTTTTTGCTTATCTAATGGCAAATGGAAAAACGTATCCGTTGGCATCGTCATCTCTCCTTTCAGTTCAAATGATAAATGACAACAATTATTATGACAGGTTGTCATATGACACTGTGTCATTATACACCCCTCATGAGAGAATGCAAGTAAAAAAGTTTGAATATTTTATGAAAGTCATTTTCTTTATAAAAAGGAAATTCGCTTAGTGATTTCATTTCATTGAAAATAGATTCATTGTCTTTTTCTGAAAACAAAAAAAGCAGCGGCTATTCCTTAAGAAAGGAAGCCACTGCACAACAGCCGTTTTTCGATTTTAAATAACATCTATTTTTTCTTTCTAACCCACAGGACACAGCCTACTCCGACTAACAAAACGACTCCAACGACTGGCAAAAACCAATTGACGGTCTCTCCCGTTTTTGGCAATGCTCGACTGTCCGAAGTAGCACTAGCTACTTCTGTTTTGCTAGTTGTTGTTTGTTCCGACGAAGTGTTGGCAGCAGACGTATCAGAAGATTCGGTATTCCCCGTTACTTCAGAAGCTGCTGGGAGATAATGACCTTGATTCACAGCGTAAATGATCCAGCCAATCCGACCTGGAAACAATGTTTCTGAACCACTGGTAGCTACTTCTTCATCTAAGTGTGACAAAATCGATGTCAACCATTCATCTGAAATTGGCTGTTCCGGGGAAATATAAACACCATTTGTTGGGTAAACAACTTGCAGATATGTTTTTAAGCGATCCAGTTCTGGAATCAACGCTGCAAAAGAAGAGTAGCTGCTTGGATCAAAGGCTAGCTGCGGTTCAATCTTCTCCCAAGATAAGAGATGATCGATAAAAAGAGCGCGAACGATCCGAGCAAAATAGCCGATATCCATTCCCATCACATCTTGGCTATATCGTAATGCTAGTGTCTCTGCATCTTTTAATTGCTGATCGGTCAATTGATCCAACTCATCTTGCGTGAAAGCTGTCACACTTCCATCAGTGATGCCTCTAGTAAAAGCAGAGCGCAAATCACTTTGTTCTGTAATGGTTTCTGACTCAGGACTTGCTTGAACGCCTGTTTGAGCGACAATGGCTTCTACCACATCCTCGGGCTGTGTCGTCACGGATTCACTACTTTGTGCAGTGTCAGCGGTTGATTCCATTTCAGTATTCGAAACCGTCGCTTCTGTCGAAATGATTTCTTCAGTTGATTGCGTAGATTGAATCGTTTCTGATGATTCCGTTGTTTCCTCTGCAATGGCAGTAATTGGTAAAAATAATAGACAGCTCATGAACCAGATACTCTTTTTCATTCCTTTACCTCCTCAGGATTCTCAGGATTTCTTTGTAACACGAATGTAACACAATAGTAAATTATTCGCAATGTAAAAAGGCACTTCCTTAAGAAATTTAAAAGATATTCAATGTCTTCCGATGCACTCCGCTTCTTCCCTAACAAAAAATCCCGAACCACTTCAGATGATTCACATTAACAGAAGCATTAACGAGATCATCATTCAGCAGTACGGGACGAAGCGTTCTTAATCACCGAATGACACATGGGTAGAAAAAATTGTACCATTCGAATCTAGCTGTTTTTTAACTATTTGACTTGTACAGTCATCACAGGACTAGCACTTGTGACTGTTCCTTTAGCAGTCATGGTTTCTGAGATAACTTGTTCCATATTGGTGAGTACAACAAGCATATCAGTTGCTTTATTGCTAGCTGCCAATTCTGCCAGATCAACTTCAGCAACTTGTGTAGCGGCAGTCACTTGTTGCCCTTCTTGGACGAGGATATTGAAAGGCTTGCCTTGTAGCTCAACGGTATCGACACCCATATGCAGCAGAATCTCAAGTCCATTTGGTGTCGTGATTCCAATGGCATGTTTGGTTGGGAAGATCGTTGTTACAGTTCCTGCAGCTGGTGCATAGATTTTTCCATTTGCAGGAGCTACATAATATCCGTCACCCATCATTTTTTGAGAAAAAACAGGATCCTTTGACTCTGTAATCGCATGAACGGTTCCTTCAGCAACTGCATATAGTTCAATAGTTTCAGGTGCTGCAGACGTTGCTGGTGTTGTAGCCGTCGTTGAAGTAGCCGCCGGTACTTCTTCATCAACAGCATTGACAGCAGCTAAACGGTCTTTAGGAATCCCAAAGAAGTAAGTAGCCACAAAGCCACCTGCATATCCTGCTAATAAACCAAAGACATAGCCTAACCAATGACCGTTCGCAATCAACGGAATCAAAGCTACTCCAGAAGGTCCAATGGCGGTAGCGCCGATATTCGACAATGCGCCGATAACCGCCCCACCGATTCCGCCTCCGATACATGCCGTAATAAATGGTCGGCCTAATGGCAGTGTTACACCGTAGATCAATGGTTCTCCAATACCTAAAATCCCTACTGGCAAAGCGCCTTTGATCATTTCAGAAAGTTCTTTATCTTTTCGCAGACGAATCCACAGGGCTAATGCCGCCCCTACTTGACCAGCGCCAGCCATTGCTAAGATTGGCAATAACTGTGTGCTGCCAGTTGCTTCGATCATTTGAATGTGGATCGGTGTCAAGATTTGATGTAGACCAAACATGACCATTGGCAAGAAGGTTGCTCCGAGAACAAAACCTGAGAATGCGCCGCCGACATTTAATACCCAATTGATTGAGCCAACCAAACTGTCTGAAATAAACCCAGCTAATGGCATGATCAAAAAGATCTCTGCCAAACCGATCGCTAACAAACACAAAGTTGGGGTAACGATGATATCAATGGCTTCAGGAATCACTCGGTGCAAAACAGTTTCCAGTTTAGCCAGCAACCAGACTGCAAAGATCACACCGATGATCCCTCCTTGTCCAACTGCCAGAGGATCTCCTGTAAAGAGGTTGGTGATTGGGGCTTCTGGATTCATTCCAGTCAATAAGACGACCGACCCAATGACACCACCTAGCGTTGGGTTCGCTTTAAATACTTGAGCTGCATTGACACCTGTGAAGATCACTAAATAAGAAAACATCCCGTTTTTTAAGATATTTAAAATCATGACATAATAATTCCACGTGTCGCCATCGATTTTTCCTGCAGTGATCAAGTTCGTCATAACAGAAGCAATACCAGCAACGAGACCAGCACCGACAAACGCTGGGATCATTGGGACAAAAATATTCGAAATATCTTTCAATAATGACTTGATTGGTGATTGTTTTTGTTTCGCTTTTTGAGCAGCTTTCATTTCTGCTGCTTTCGCATTCACAGCCTCTTTTCCACTGGTGGCTGCCACAGGAATTTCTTGCCCTAGATCAACACCCGCTTGTGCCGCCATGGCATTTGCTACTTTATTGACTTTTCCAGGACCGATGATCACTTGCAGTTGTTCATCGTCCACTACTCCTAAGACTCCGGGAATGTTTTGTAACCCTTGCTTGCTGACCTTGTTGTGATCTCGAACCGTCATCCGTACTCGAGTCATACAATGAGTGACAGAGGCAACATTCTCGATACCGCCTGATTCTTGAAATATTTTTTCTGCTAGTTGTGTAACTGTCAGTTCTTCTTTTGCCATTGATTTTTTCCTCCTATCCTTCTAACGTTCCTTTAACGAACCCTTCTGATTGTACCAGCTTTGCAGCAGCTTCTTCTTTTTCACTATTGGTAAGCAGCATAACGATCGCTAACTTCACATTTTGATCGGCTTTTTCAAAGTAGTCTGCCGCCGTTTCATAATCTGCTTCGGTGGCTTGCATGATGATTCTCTTGGCCCGTTCAACGAGTTTGTCGTTCGTTGGTTTAACATCGACCATTAAATTATTGTACACTTTTCCGATGCCTACCATCGAAATCGTGGAAATCATGTTCAAAATCAATTTTTGAGCAGTCCCTGATTTCAATCGGGTAGAACCTGTCAGAAATTCTGGTCCGCAATCCACTTCGATCGGGAAGCTGGCATGTTTTGAAATTTCTGCTTGTTTGTTGCAGGCGATCGTTCCTGTGGTAGCCCCGATTTCATTTGCATAGTCTAGTGCTCCAATGACATAAGGTGTGCGGCCGCTGGCTGCGATCCCAATGACCATATCATTTTCCGTCAGCTTCAGGTCAATCAAGTCTTGACGCCCTAATTCAACAGAATCTTCTGCCCCCTCAACCGCTACAGTCATTGCTTCTTCACCGCCAGCAATCAAACCGATCACCATATC
Organism: Enterococcus sp. RTP21361st1_A6_RTP21361_211029; assembly: GCF_040910045.1. Lineage (NCBI taxonomy): Bacteria > Bacillati > Bacillota > Bacilli > Lactobacillales > Enterococcaceae > Enterococcus > Enterococcus sp. RTP21361st1_A6_RTP21361_211029. Next base: position 29,578 of record NZ_JBDGBK010000016.1, read on the forward strand.
CGGTGAGACCCCAAAAGTAGGGACACATTCAGCGGCATCTAAAACTCCTAGTCGTCCGCTGGTACCAGCACCGAGATAGATCAATCGTCCCCCTTTTTTGAAAGATTGAATCGTTTGCTGAATTACTTTTTCAATGCTTGGCAATTCCTTTTCAACGGATTGAGCAACTTTCTGGTCTTCGGCATTCATTTTCTGACAAGCCTCTGCCACAGTCATTTCATCCAAGCCAAATGTTGCTTGATTTCGTCTTTCAGTCGTTAAGTTTTCTAAATTAATCATTGTCATTTCTCTCATCTCTTTCTATTTTGAATCGCATTCCTGCTTTGATTTGTTGGAGCAAGGGGAGATCTTCTTCAATCACTTGCGCAGCGACATTGACTTTGTCATCTGCGGGCAGGATTCGCTTACAAATTTGGATTTCCCCCATATAGCGCAAGTAATCTTGATTATCGATAGTCACAGCTCCGACAACCCGTTTTTGAGCAGTTTCTGGGGAAATCAATGGGACTTCAGCAAATCGGGCATTTGCACTGCGAATCACATCTCTTGCCTCATCTTGCCGGTTCTCATGCTCTCCTAAAATATGTTGATAATAGGCAGAACCAATATCCTTTATGCGAAGAAGGACGGTCTGATCGGCTAGATAAGAACTGAATTGCTTCAAAGAAGCAGGGGTCACGATACCATCACCAATGTAGACAGCATCAACGGCACAATCCCTCAACAACTCCAGTGCTGCTGCGAAGGGGCTCATGCTGCGATGCGCTTCCAGTGTCGGCAATCCTTGGTAAAGAGGACCTCTTTTATTCGCATCCCCAGCAACAAAGGCCTGTACAAGAAAACCTTGTTGTTTCAACCACTGATTTTTGGCCTGAAACCATTCTTTGTCTAATCCCGTCTCCGGACGCGGATAGTAATTGTGCCACGCCTCTAGATTAGAAAAATCTGCCTGATAGGTGTTCAACTCGTTAATATCTTTTTCAGTCAATGTACTCGCATTTAAACTAATAGTTATTTTACGAGATAATTGAGCAATGGTCTGATTGTCGATCGCGTAATCCATTCGCAGCCCAGTGACTCCCCGATCCGTCAGTTCATTTAACTCTTTATAGGAAAATCCTGCTTTAGCCAATGCCTCTCCTGAAATATCTACCATTAATGACAACCGATTCTTTTTTGCTATTTCACCAAGTGTTGTCAATCGTTGGCGATAACTGGCGGCATCATCTTCTGGTATATGCATGGATGTAAAAATCCCAGAAAAACCTTGAAGCGCCATTTCTTCGATGGCATCGATGTCTGTGGTAGTCAAATCGGCATTCATAAATACTGAAAACCCAAACATTGTTGATTCCTCCTTGCTGGTACCGTTTTCTACAAAATGATTATACAACGGCCTGTTTGTTTTTGCAACTATATTTCGTAATATATAATTATAAAAAGAAATATAATTTCATAACGGTGTATTTTTTAAGAAAAAGTTGTCCCTTAAACTTTCTAATGCGGTTCGGCCATTAGTTGTGGTACACTTTATAAGGAGTCAACGAGCGCGTAATTTTTACATAGTAGGAGGAATCACATCATCAATGATTACAATGGATGATATTATTCGCGAAGGCAACCCAACTTTGCGGGAAGTAGCAAAAGAAGTCCCCTTTCCATTAAGTGAAGCGGACATTCAATTAGGGAAAGACATGATGGAGTTTCTAGAAAATAGCCAAGACCCAGTGAAAGCCGAAGAATTGAATTTACGAGGCGGAGTCGGTTTAGCAGCACCTCAACTAGATATTTCTAAAAGAATCACTGCTGTTTTAGTTCCTAGTAGCGATCCTGAAAATCCAGAACCTGAATTTAAAGATGTGTTGTACAATCCTAAAATCTTAAGCCACTCCGTACAAGAGGCATGTTTAGGTGAAGGCGAAGGCTGTCTGTCTGTAGACCGGGAAGTACCAGGCTATGTCGTACGTCACGCCCGAATCACGATCAGCTATTATGACATGCAAGGCAAGAAGCAAAAAGTTCGTTTGAAGAACTATGCAGCTATCGTCGTGCAACATGAAATCGACCATTTGAATGGTGTCATGTTCTATGATCACATCAATGAAAAAAATCCTTTCTCATTAAAAGAAGGAATTTTAGTGATCGATTAACGATTAGTAAACAAGAGCGCACTCCCAAGTGGGAATGCGCTCTTGTTTACTTTAGTCGTCATTCATTAGGATTAATTTCCCTTTGCCAAGCTGGCTTGATGGTCCGCTTTGATTTGAGACAACAATTCTGGCTTTTGATAAAGATCTAATGCAGTCAATGCGAGTAATTCCGCTGCGATCGCAATCGAGTTCAGTCCTTTGGTACTTCGAGCAGCCGCTTTAAATTCCTCGGAGTGACCAGCAATGTATTCATCCGAAATTGAGACAGTTGGCTGGATCGTGGGGATCACTTGGCTGACGTTTCCTACATCTGAAGAGCCTAAACTTGCTTTTGTTTCCACATCGATCTCTGCTTGGGGAACGCCAACTTCCTGAGTATGGGCAAAGAATAGTTCATCAAAACTTGGTGTTACGATCACATCGTCGACTGAATTCTGGAAGAGTCCAAATTCATAAGTCGTTCCTGTTGCTAAAGCTGCTCCTTTAACGATATTCTCCACTTTCTCATAGACTTCATCTAGTGTCGCCCGATTGACTGCTCGTAAATAAAAACGTCCAGCTGCATATTCTGGAACAACATTCGCTGCCACACCACCATCAGTGATCACGCCATGAATGTTGACATCTTTCGGCAAATGAAGACGCAACCCATTGATCCCATTAAAAACTTGGATCAATGCCTCTAACGCATTAATGCCTTTCTCTGGTGCCGCTGCCGCATGGGATGCCCGACCATAAAATTTGATATCGACAGGATCATTAGCCAAAGATGCGGTGGTTTTGCCATAGCGATAAGCTGGATGCACGCACAATGCAGCATCGACATCCTCAAAAAATCCTTCACGCACAAAACTGCCCTTTGCTGAGCCATTTTCGCCCCCCTCTTCACCAGGAGTACCATAAACGCGGATTTCTCCTCCTAGTTCATCTACATAAGGTTGCAACGCACTAGCAGCCAATACAGAATAAGTTCCAAAGAGATTGTGCCCACAGGCATGACCGATGCCGGGCAGCGCATCATATTCTGCCAAAAAAGCTAATGTTGGTCCAGGTTTGCCGCTTTGATAACGGGCATCGAACCCTGTACGATGACCAGCCACTTCTTTTTCCACGGTGAATCCTTCTTTTTCTAATTGGGCAATCAGCGCATCTGCAGAATAAAATTCATAGTTGCTGACTTCTGGATGATCATGAATATCCAAAGCTAGTTCTTGGTATTCCGGTAAGCGTTGTGCGATAAATTCTTTAATAGAAGTTTTTACAGTTGTTGTCATATGATTTTCTCTCCCTTTAATATGGATAAATAAGTATGAATAGTCAGTGGTCTCACAGCTCCTGCCTCAGAAAGGTAGGCATTCTTGCTATACTCTTCTTTACTTCGCGCCAAATGTCTCCCAGGCTGGAACGCTAGAACCTTTCGATGTTTCTTCGATAACTTTCTTTGTTTCGTCCGTTTGATAAGCAGCAACAACTTTTTGATACACTTCGTTGTCTTGATCTTCTTTACGCGCAGCAATGATGTTCACGTATGGGCGAGCCGTTTCATCTACAGGCTCTAAGAAGATCGCATCTTCTGTCGGAACAAAGCCAGCATCCACAGCCATTCCGCTATTGATTACTGAAATATCAACATCTGATAATGCGCGGGCAGTTTGGGCAGCATCTAACTCAGAGATTTTCAACTTTTGATTGTTTTCAGTGATATCCGAAACGGTCGGCGTCTGGCCTGCTGCTTCATCAACTTTGATCAAGCCAGCGCTTTGTAGTAACAACAACGCACGGCCGCCATTGGTGACGTCATTTGGAATTGCTACTGTCGCGCCTTCTTTCAATTCCTTGATATCTTTCACCTTGTCTGAATAAATCCCTAGCGGCGCATTGACTGTATTGCCGATAGAAACAAGATCCGTTCCAAACTCTTTATTGTAATTGTCTAAAAAGAACTGGTGTTGAAAAGAATTTATATCGATAGAACCATCTGCCAACGCCGCATTCGGTTGATTATAATCAGAAAATTGAACATATTCTAAGTTGATACCTTCATCTTTCAAACGATCTTTGACATCATCCCAAACATCCGTGTCGGCACCGATCACTCCAAGTTTGACGGTTACTTCTTTCTCTTTTGTTCCAGCATTGCTATTGCTGCACCCAGTAATAAATAATAATGCCGCACCTACCACGATTGCTTTAAGTAATTTTTTCATTTTCTTCCTCCAATAGTTTCTACTTAATTTTATTTGTTTTTTTTGTCCTTTTTAGTGGCTGACTTTTTTAACCAACAGATTGCTGACAAATTGACTAAAAAAGACCAAAATTAAAATGATCAGTGTCGCCATGATGGTGACGTCGTTTTGGAAACGATTATAGCCGCGGGTGATCGCCAAGTTTCCTAAACCGCCAGCACCAACTGCACCAGCCATTGCGGTCAGTCCAATCACATTGATGATCGTTAAAGCAGAGACGCGAATGATCCCAGCCAACCCTTCGGGTAAATAGACCCGCACAATAATTCCCAATGGACTGGTTCCCATTGCTTCTGCCGCTTCAATAACCCCAGGATCAACTTCTAATAGGGCAATTTCGATTTGACGAGCAAAGAAAGGAATGATCCCTGCAATCAATGGAACCAAAGCAGCTGTTTCCCCAATCGTTGTTCCTACGATCAAACGAGTCGTCGTTCCTAACAAAGCCAATAGGATAATAAAAGGAATGGAACGTACGATGTTGATGATTTTATCCAAAAGTTCAAATAATCCGCGGCTTTCCAAAATACCTCCTGGTCGGGTCACGACAAGAACAATGCCCAAAATGATTCCTAAAATCCCTGCAATCAGTGCTGTCCAAAAGGTCATGTATAATGTTTGGATCGTTGCTTCTACAAATTCATCAGAGATAGCAACGACATTGGGAAAATACCGTTCAAAAAAAGTGCTCATCTAAAATCCTCCTTCAATCACGTTATTCAATGGTTCCGCGTGATTTTGCTTAATGATATTCGTGTAAACACCTTGATCCGCGAGAAAATCTAATGCTCGTTTACGCTGCCCATATTCCCCTGATAAACTAACGATCAAACTACCGATGGGAACATCTTGCAGAATCTCTACGTTTCCGTAGAGGATATTCGTCGTAACTTGATAACGACTAAACAATTGTGCGATCAATGGTTCATTGGTCTGATCCCCAACATAAGACAGTTCCACCAGCCATTCGTTGGCAGCCAATGAGGAGAATTTCGCACTGCCGAGAATCGTTTCCAGCGCTTGATCAATATGAGTAGCAGTCCGAATAAAGTCTTTTGTCAGCGGTTTTGCCGGCTGGCTAAAAATTTGAACACTCTTTCCTTGTTCAATGATCTCGCCATTTTCCATTACAGCGACTTTATTACAGATTTCTTTCACCACTTGCATCTCATGAGTGATAATGACGATCGTCAACCCTAATTTACGATTGAGTTTTTTCAATAATGCAAGTATCTGTAATGTTGTCTTAGGATCAAGTGCGCTAGTCGCCTCATCGCAGAGCAAGATCTCTGGGTCGTTGGCTAATGCTCGTGCGATGGCGACTCGCTGCTTTTGTCCCCCTGAAAGTTGACTAGGAAACGACCTTGCCTTTTCTTCCAGTCCAACCAAGGACAGCAATTCTGTCACTTTTTGACGACGTTCCTGTTTGGAGATTCCTGCATATTTCAAGGAAAAATCCACGTTGTCAAAGACATTCCGGCTATCCATCAAATTGAAATGCTGAAAGATCATTCCGATCGTTTTCCTTTTTTCTCTTAATGCTTTAGCCGGTAATGCGGTCAATTCAGTCTGATTGACTACGACACTCCCTGACGTTGGCCGCTGCAATAAATTGATTACGCGTACCAGGGTACTTTTACCCGCGCCGGAATAGCCGACGATCCCATAAACATCGCCTTTATCTACTTCTAGTGACACATTTTTGACCGCTTGGATCGTCTCCTTGTTTGGTTGTGTAAATGTCACCGATACATCCTTTAATGAAATCATTTTTTTCCTCCTTATTATCGCCGATTGATTAACTAGTTGATTTTTTGGGGATGATCAACTACGCTTCCTCCGGTCACCTACTACTGCTCATCATCTGCTCGTCTACTCTATGCTTCGCCTACAGTTGCTTCTAAGCTGACGCTAAGAAGAACTTGCATGGTCTTTGACCAATCGCAGTGATTCGGGGTGAGGTTACTACGCTCCCTCCGGTCGCCTAGTACTGTTCATCATCTGCTCGGGTCTTTGACCAATCGCAGTGATTCACAGCAAAAAGGCGTCCTCAAGCAAGCCAGTTATGGCTTGCTTGAGGACGCCTTTTTGCGTGTTACCACCTCAGTTTAAGCTATATTCACATATAGCTCCTCTTCGAGTACGATCATACTCTAGCAAGATAACGGATGCTGCCGTCGCCGCCTTGCATCATTGCTCGGGACGAATCACTCCTTGGCCATTTTCCAAAATTCGTTTCCTGCTTCTTTTCAGCTACCGAAGCTCTCTGTTTAGGAACATTCCTTTTGTACTTACCAATTCATCGTGTTGACTCTATTTTTTTATGCCGCTTTTTATTTTCAAAGATCGATGAAAACAAAAAAAGTCCTTTTACCAGCATCTGCTGATAAAAGGACGATCACTCGTGTTACCACCTTTTGTTCAGAAGGTTTCCCTTCCCTCAACCCAACGTCTATCAAGAAAATTCCATCAAGAGATTGGTGCTCCTTTTAACGGTAGAGCAGATTCCGTGATTGCCTACTTATCGACAATCAATCCTCCAAGGCCATTTTTCAACGTTTCAGACTTAACTCTTTCCACCAACCAGAGTCTCTCTTTAAAGTATCTACGATTACTTTCCTTATCAACGGATAGTTATTCTTGTTGAAATGTACTTTACCGGAAAAAGGATACCTTGTCAATCAGAAAACTATTTTTTTTCAGAATTTTTTGGCAATGCTAGAATCTGGGCATAGCGATCTTGCCAGATCCGCTCATACCAATGAATGATTTCAGCAGCTGACCAGCCTTCGGATGCATAAGTAGTCGTTGCTTGCTGATACAACACATTCTGATACCCTAATCCATGGGCAAATTTGATCGTGCCATCCATACAAAATTCAGTTTGCGCACCGATCCATTCGATGCTGCGAACATGGTGCTTTGTCAACAAGGACTGTAAGGAGGTATTGAAAAAGCTATTCGCATGAGTCTTGCGCAAAAACAAGTCGGTTGCTTGCACAGCCAAATCTGGATGTAAGAGCCATTCATCTGTTTGGTAGCCGAGTTCTTCTTCCTCATGCTGCACAAATAAAACGGGGCGTTGTGCATGACGGTAAGTTTGGATCCGCTGGTTGGCAAACAACAGCAGCGAATCGAGATGATCCAGTTTGGTGCCATTGTTTGAACACACGCCTTTTTGTAAATCAACGATGATCAGAATATCTTGCATCCACTTCTCCTTTAGTTTTGGTATAAGATTCCTTTATCAGCCAACAATTGCTTTGCTTGCTCTAACTCTGCTGCTTCTTGGTAGCGTAACGTATGGAGATGGATCCCATTGGTCAAATCAGAAAGCAGGCGGGCTTGTGAATGCTGGTATTTCCGCATAAAGTCTGCGACATCTTGTTCCGTTTTGATCCGCAGATTCCCTGTTAATTCCCCATAAATCTCATGCTCAACGATCACATCAATCACTTCGATTCCGCAAGAGACAAATGTCAACAATTCTTCTTCTGTTTGTTCCGGACGGTGTTGCACAGCAAGTTTGCTGACATGACCTGTCTCACTTGCAGCTTCTAAGCGGTAACCGCGAGCGGTAGCCACGATAGCCTCTCCTGCTGCTCGCAACAAGGCAATGTCACCAACGATGATTTGGCGGCTGACACCTAACTTACCCGCTAATTTACTAGCACTGATCGGTTTCTCGGCGGTCTGCAACTGCTTGATGATTGCTTCCCGTCGTGTTGCTCCATCCATCATTATCCCTCCAATTGATTCTTTTGATAAGTGCGAGAATGTTCCATGATCGACTCAAAGGTTACGACAATCGTTTCTTCGAAGGCTTTATTGGAAACGGACTGGCGAACATTGTTCAAAACAGCTTCTTCCCGAGATTCATCCAGAACTGCTGTCTGTTCCTGTTTTTTCCATTGGACGATTTCACTGACTGCTGTCATGCGTTTTTCTAATAATTCTGTCAGTTCTCGATCAATCGCATCGATCGTCTCCCGTTGATGATCGATAGCAGCAACGACTTCTGTCGTGCTTTTAGTTGCGGGAGCGACATCTTTTGCGATCTCTTCGATGGTTTCACCAGATTCAATGGTTTTGATGATCCGAGCTGGATTTCCAGCGATCACCACGTTATCAGGGAACGATTTAGTCACGACACTTCCCGCACCAACGACCACGTTATCGCCTAAGCGAACACCTGGAAGGATAACTGCACCGCCACCGATCCAAGCATTGTCGCCAACTGTAATTGGTGCGCCATACTCAAGGCCACTATTACGCTTGACTGGATGCAATGGATGAGAAGCTGTAAAGAGACGAACATTTGGTGCTAGCATACAGTTATCACCAAAGGTAATGGGACAAACATCTAAAAAGATACAATCATAATTGGCATAGAAATTTTTTCCAACTGAAATATTATAGCCGTAATCAAAGCGGACATTCGGTTCGATATAGATACGGCCAGCCACTTGACCAAATGTCTCTTTTAGCAGTTGTTCTTTGATCATCGGTTCGGATTCCCGATTGATCAAGTGCATTTGTTCTCTGGCAAATTTGCGATCGGCAACTAATTCTGGATCTGGTGAAAAATACAATTCACCAGCAATCATTTTTTCTTTTTCTGTACGTTCTGTCATAATGTGCCTCCATACTCCTTTTCAATTTTAGTGTGAGAGTTTTGCAAAAACTGTTTCCCCACTTGCTAAAACTTGAGGAGTCGTATTTTGTTCAAGCATTGTTTGGTTGATGATCAAGCAATTCTGGCTATTTTGATACTGCAACAAACCAGCAAAAGGATAGACTTGTAATGAGGTGCCTACCACGACCACTAGCTGTGCATTGGCCACAGCGTTGATAGCTGCAGTAATTGTTTCTTCGCTGAAACCTTCTTCATACAAGACGATCGCTGGACGAATCTGTCCACCGCAATCGGCATGATGCCAGTCTGTCAAATAGGTTTGCCAAGGAACTTCTGCACAGCATTGACGGCAGTAACAGCGGTAAAGGGTTCCGTGGAAATCAATACGCTGCTGACTCCCCGCCTGTTGATGGAGGCCATCAATGTTTTGCGAGACTACCCAAACGTTCCGTTCTTGAGCGAACTCTGCCATCGTCTGATGGATCACATTGGGCTTTGCTTCAGGATGGTAGAGATGTTTGACAAATTGATAAAATTTATCCGGCTCTCTGACCATACAAGTATGACTCAACAGATATTCTGGCGCTTCAATGCCATGATAAATCCCTTTCAAAGAGCGGTAATCCGGAATACCGGAAGGGGTTGAAACGCCCGCTCCTGTCAAAAAAGTGATAGACTCGGCAGCTTGAATCTTTTCGACAGCTGTTTCAATCGATACTAACATTTTGCTGAACTCCTTCCGTGATTGTTCTACTTTTTAATAGTATACCTAATTTCCCCATTTTTTATAACCATCATCCGCGATTTTTCACAAACCTTCCCTTGAAAAAGCCTCAACAGGAAGGAAATCTTCACTTGGAATTTTCAGCTCATTTCATTGATTCTTTCATGACATTCTACAAAAAACGTGGTAAACTATTCACGAATCAAAGTGAGGTGAAATACATTGGTAGCATCTATTATTTATTGGGCAATGATCATCATCAGTTTCGGCTGGTTGGCAGTTAGCTTATACTTCTCTATTTTCTATTTATCTCGTAAAGAAAATGGAAATCTATGGGCGTTTGCTTTCTTAAATGTCATCACAGCAATCATTCAAGCACTCGTTCTATTGGTTTATCGTACATTAGGTCAAGACTGGGGCGTTACACAATACTCAAGTCTCATTTATTTAGCTCTAGGCTTATTACTAGGTCTGACAGTTATTCAAGCTGTCTTAGGCCGCGAACCAAAAGCCAAAGTTGCTTAAAGTAGCCGAAAGTAAAGAAAAGCAGTTCCCTTTTCCAAAGAAAAGAGACTGCTTTTTTTGTTGAAAAGAATTGACAAATCCACCTTTTTCTTCTACACTCGATTAAGTATCATAATCAAATACGAGTATCCTTTAACATTTAGGTAGAGGTCGCGAGGTTCATTAATCCTGCTGAGTGAAGCAACACGTCAAAAGCAGAGCTAGGGAACATCGCCGAAACAAACTGATTCTTGCTTGAATTATTTTGTTGGGACGCAAGTGAACAACTTGCGTACTGTCTTAGCTTGGCTAAGTTGCGCTATGTTTTGTGAAAGGTTTGTCGACGAAATTGTCAACAGCCGTTTTCCAATCATGGAGTACGGCTGTTTTTTTGTTACCTTTGCCTGTCTGTAGTGCCACTCGTGAAAGGAAAGAGAAAATGAAGAAAATGAATTGGTTTTGGGCATTTTTCGCCCTCTGTTTCACACTTGTCAATGTATCGATGACTGCTCATGCAGATGATCAAACTCCAGCTGATCAGTTTCGAGTGGGGATGGAAGCGGGTTATGCCCCTTTCAACTGGACCCAAACCACCGATGCCCATGGAGCGGTACCTATTTCTGGCGAGAAAGGGTCTGCCTATGCTGGCGGTTATGACGTTCAAATCGCGAAGAAAATCGCTGATGGTCTTGGCAAAGAATTAGTGATCGTCAAAACACAATGGGATGGCCTGGCACCTGCATTACAATCAGGGACCATTGATGCGGTAATCGCTGGGATGTCCCCTACAGCCGAACGACGGGAACAAATCGATTTTACCGATCCTTACTACGAATCGAACTTAGTCGTTGTCGTTCAAAAAGATGGTAAATTCGCAAATGCGAAAAGTTTAGCTGATTTGACAGGTGCAAAAATCACCGCCCAATTAAATACATTCCATTACACAGTGATCGATCAAATTCCAGAAGTACAAAAAGAACAAGCCATGAAAGATTTTTCTTCCATGCGCGTCGCGTTGGCTTCAGGCATCATTGACGGGTACGTCAGCGAACGTCCTGAAGGCGTCACTGCTACAGGGGCAAATCCTGATCTGAAGATGATCGAATTTGCCGAAGGTCAAGGTTTTGAAACCAACCCAGAGGATGTCCAAGTTGCCGTTGGTATGCGCAAAGGTGACCCCGATGTCCAAAAGGTCAACGAGATTCTAGCGACGATCCCTCAAAGTGAACGCACGAAACTCATGGATGCGGCTATCGAAGAGCAGCCTGCGGACACCAGCGGAGATTCAGCGAATCAAGGTCTGCTGGCCGATTTCAAAAAAATCATCGATGACTATGGTTCTCTATTTTTACGAGGGGCAGGATTGACGCTTTTCATTGCGATCGTTTCTACTGTCGTCGGATTATTGATTGGTCTATTAGTCGGTGTCTTTCGGACGCTGCCAGCTGCTGAAAATCCTGTAAGTCGCTTTTTCCAAAAATTGATCAATGCATTATTGACGATCTATATTGAAGTTTTCCGTGGCACACCAATGATGGTACAAGCTATGGTCATTTTTTATGGGACTGCTCTAGCATTTGGTGTTTCCATGAATCGTACGATTTCGGCATTATTGATCGTTTCTATCAATACAGGAGCCTATATGTCTGAAATCGTCCGTGGCGGGATCTTTGCAGTGGATGATGGTCAATTTGAAGCAGCACAAGCAATTGGAATGACTCACTGGCAAACGATGTTCAAAGTTGTCTTGCCACAAGTTATGCGAAATATCTTACCAGCAACAGGTAACGAAATCATCATCAATATCAAAGATACTGCCGTGTTGAGCGTAATCAGTGTCGCCGATCTTTTCTTCCAAGGAACATCGGCTGCCGGAACAAATTATCAATACTTCCAAACATTTGCGATCATCGGTGCAATCTATCTCGTTTTGACAATCTCTGCGACTCAAATTTTACGTTTTGTTGAACGCAAAATGGATGGTCCTAGTTCTTATGTCAAACTAGAAGATATCAACCCAGAATAAGGAGGAAGACAGATGTCAGCAATTATCGAAATCGATCATTTAAAGAAAAGTTTTGGCGACAATGTCGTTTTGAAAGACATTAGTCTTTCGGTCAATAAAGGTGAAGTCGTAACGATTATCGGCTCCTCCGGTTCAGGGAAATCCACACTGCTTCGGTGTATCAATCTTTTAGAAAAGCCAACCAGTGGAAAAATCATTTATATGGGCGAAAATGTCCTAGAAAAAGGATACAGCTTACCAAACTATCGGACTCATTTAGGGATGGTGTTCCAGTCCTTCAACCTTTTTAATAACATGGATGTTCTGGAAAATTGTGTCACGGGCCAAGTCACTGTTCTAAAAAGAAATCGCGCCGAAGCAGAAAAAATTGCTCGGGAGAATTTGGAAAAAGTCGGCATGAGCCGCTACGCCAAAGCAAAACCGGCTCAATTATCTGGTGGACAAAAGCAACGGGTAGCCATTGCCCGGGCATTGTCAATGGATCCTGATGTGATGTTATTCGATGAACCAACTTCAGCTCTTGATCCAGAGATGGTCGGAGAAGTTTTGAAAACGATGAATGCGTTAGCTCATACTGGGCTGACTATGGTCATCGTGACCCATGAGATGGGCTTTGCTAAAGAAGTCTCTGACCGAGTGATCTTCATGGACAAAGGTGTGATCGCTGAAGAAGGCACACCAGAAGAAATCTTTATCCATCCAAAAGAACAGCGGACGAAAGAATTTCTATCGCGGGTACTTAATTGATCCTGTGCTGAACTAGGGTACAAGTTGCAGACAAAATGATTTAGACGAACAGTCAGTGCCTTCCTGTCTTACAAGAGGGCATTGCTTGTCCTTACCGAATCATCTTCTTGTCGCTTGTTCCCTGGTTTCTTTTTTTGGCCTTGGTCAACTAAGAGTTGCTATTTGATCATTTTTTTGTTATTTTTTTTAAAACTAGAGAACTATAGGAGTAAGTTGATATGAAGAAAAAGTTACGTATTCAAGACTATTTGTATGTTGGTTCTATGTTGTTTGGTCTATTTTTTGGTGCGGGAAATTTGATTTTCCCAGTGCATATGGGACAAGAAGCTGGTAGTAATGTAGCCCTTGCCAATTTAGGTTTCTTAGTGACCGGAATTGGGTTACCATTCTTAGGCGTTATCGCATTTGGTCTTTCCCAAAGTACGGGTGTCTTCGAATTAGCTTCACGGATCAACCGCCGTTATGCCATTATTTTCACTGTGTTGCTTTATTTAGTGATTGGTCCTTTTTTTGCACTCCCTCGGTTAGCCACAACTTCCTTTGAGATCGGACTTGTACCCTTTGTTTCCCAAGATCTCCAAGCACCCTTGTTGGCCGTATTTTCACTATTATTCTTTGGGGCTGCGTGGTGGTTCTCACGCAAGCCTAGTAAGATATTGGATTACGTAGGAAAATTCTTGAATCCCCTCTTTTTGGTATTGCTTGGCTTACTTTTAGTCTTTGCTTTTACGCAGCCAATGGGTACAATCCAAGAGGCGCCTGTTTCTCCGCTTTACCAAGAACACGCCTTCTTCACCGGCTTCACAAATGGGTACAATACGTTGGATGCACTAGCCTCATTAGCCTTTGGCATCATTATTGTGACTGCGATCCGTAACATGGGTATCACGAAACCTTCCGAAATCGCGAAAGATACGATTCTTTCTGGCTCTATCAGTATCTTTCTGATGGGGATCATCTACACATTGCTTTCCTACATGGGAGCGATGAGCCTAGGAAAATTTGCGATCAGTGCCAATGGTGGGATCGCTTTAGCACAAGTAGCCAACCATTACTTAGGCCGCTCTGGAAGTCTGCTCTTAGCATTGATCGTCATTTTAGCTTGTTTGAAAACTGCGATCGGATTGATCACCGCATTTGCCGAAACCTTTGCAGAATTGTTTCCTGCAAGAAGCTACTTGTTTTTCAGTGCTGTTGCCAGCATTCTACCAGCGATCTTTGCAAATATCGGTCTGACGAAAATCATTGAGTTTTCAACTCCTGTTCTGATGTTTGTCTATCCGCTGGCCATTACATTGATTTTGTTGGCGATTATTAGTCCATTGTTCCAGCATCGTGCCAGTGTGTACCGTATGACCACTTATTTCACCCTGGTGGCAGCCGTTATTGACGGATTAAATGCTTGCCCGGCATTGATTAGAGACACTGCTGTCGTTCAGCAGTTATTGAAATTTGCAGAGCAATACTTGCCGTTCTTCAAAATCGGCATGGGTTGGCTGGCACCTGCAATCATCGGTTTCATCATAGGTCTCGTTTGGGCTTGGTGCAAAAAAGAACCGAAATCCGTCAAAAATCATTAATTCAAAAAAAATGACCTACCATTTTTGAAAGGTAGGCCATTTTTTTTGATAAAAGACTGACAGTTGAAACAAAAACAGGTACAATAGACCCATTAAAGGAGGATATTTATGTTTTACGAAGAACTTATGATGGATCCGCAAACGTTGATCAAATTTAAATTATTCCGGCGCATGCTTACTTTACAAAATCCAAATCATCCAATCGCGCAATTAGCCAAAGAAATGGACTTGAGCTATCAGCAAACATTCATTGAGTTGACTGAGATCGATCAAGATTTACACGAGTTGACCCCGGATCACTTGTCAATACTTGGACGTGGTGGCAAGCTGCAGCCCCAAAATATTGCGGCAACGATTGATGAGTACCGGTTTTATCTTTTGAACAAGAGCGTACCATTCTTATATGTTCTTTATATGCTGAATGAAGAAAATCCTACCATTACGGATTTTTGCAAGAAATATGATGTCAGCCGTTCAACAGTATCCCGAAAATTCGAACATCTAAAAAACCATTTGAAGCAGTTTCAATTGCGTTTTACTTATACAGAATCGAATCTCGTTGGCGACGAGCGCTTAGTGCGTCTTTCCTTATTCAATATCATTTGGTTAGGCGTCCGGGGGATCAAATGGCCTTTTGCCGTTTCTGAGTCTGATGCAGAAGCTTTCGTCGATGAGTTTGCTAGCTATTTTCCTATCTCTCGTTCTTATCTAGGGAAGCTAGAGTTAAAATATTTTGCTGCGTTGGTCCTTTTACGCATTAGAAAAGCGAATTTTGCAAAATACGACCGCCGTTATAATTTTTTGATGAAAAACAATCGCTATTATGATTTCAATCGCTTGCGTACCACGTTGACTGCCGATACTGAATTAACAGAAAAACAGCTTAAAGGAGAATCAAGTTTTATCTATTTGCTCTCCCAAATGCTACCCTTCTACTTGTCTGAGGAAGATCCTTCCTTGCAACAAACATTGACATTCTATACGACTAAACAGAATCCGATCTATCCGTTAGTTTTTGATTTCCTTGCCCAAATGAAACAGACCTATTTTGCTGGACAGCAGGAACTTTTAGATGATCCTATCTTGATTGGTAATCTAATCAATGCGACCTTTGGCAACTACGTCTTTCGACAACCGTTTCCTAATATTTACCGGCTGCTCACCCTTTCCATGGGACATGGTCTGCCACAGGAACAATTGCATCAGCATATCGATCAATTCTTTACCGACTATCGCTCTTCCAATAATGTAGACTATATCAATGACACCAATCAAGAACAGTTAGCAGCGATGTTTACTCACGTCTTGTTACCATTCTATGATAAGATCCGCTACGCCAATCGGCTGCATGTCGGTGTCGTTTTGGAAGACAACTTTTTACTTGTCCAATCCTTGAATCAATTTCTGCAAGATCTGACCTTTGTGCAAGCGGATCCTTATGATCCGCAATTGAAGGAACCCTATGATTTAGTGATTAGTTCCAATCAATTGATGAAAAAAATGAACCCAACGATGGCAACTTATCTATGGGATTATGCAGCTGCTGATGCTCAATACATCGATCTTTATCGTACGTTGAAAAAATACTTCAATGAAAAAAATCAGCACGTGTAACCGAATCGTTATCTTTTCTTAAGAACTTCCGAAAACTTTTGTCACAGAATATTCATATTTAGTTAGTATAGTATAAGCATACCAACAAACAACCCTAACACTTTTTCATTTTTAACTCCTTCCCGCCGGCCACCCACCGGCGGGTAATTTTTTGTCTCTTTTTCTCTAGAAAGCAATCTTTAAAACTTTCCAAGCTTTTCTCCACAAAAAATTCACATTTGCCGACTATAGTATAAGCATACCAACAAACAACCCTAACTAACACTTTTCATTTTTAACTCCTAGCCTGTCAGCCACCCACTGACAGGCTCCTTTTTTTGTAAAATTCCTTTCTGTAGTACAATCAATACAAAAAGGGGAGCTTTATGACAAACACCATTGAAACGGTTGATCAGTATATTGCTGGCTTTCCGGATCATTCCACTGTATTGCAGGAGGTCCGAAATTTGATCAAAACAGTCCTGCCGGATGCCGAAGAGCGGATTCGTTATCAGATGCCAACCTATTTCCAAACAGAGAATATCGTCCACTTTGCCTGTGCAAAAGAGCACATAGGATTTTATCCAACACCCTCTGCCATTCTTGCTTTTGAAAAAGAATGGCAGTCTTATAAGACCAGTAAAGGAACAATCCGTTTTTCGTTTACAGAACCTATTCCTTATGATTTGATTGCTCGAATAACCGCTTGGCGTTTGCAAGAAGTTTTAGCGAAAACAACTACCGATTAACTAAAAAAGTGTAACAAAAAAGTCTGTGAGTGTAATAAAACAACGTCCTAAGATCAGCTTGATTGCTTCTTCCGCCTACATGGCTGCTATCTGCTGTTTTGGTCTCTTGTTTTACTTACGTCACAGACTTTTTTTACTTTTCGGGCCGCGTTGCTTTGACCTTTAATGTGCTGACCTTTAAAACGCTGGCTAAAGGGATCATACGAATTTGTTGCCGATCACTTTGCAGTTTCAAAACGACTTGTTCTTTCGCAACCGTTTTTCCAACGATCCAACCGGTAATGGTTTCAAAACTGCCAACCTTCTCGGTTTTCACTTGTAAGACGACCAGATGTTTGTCACTGGCCGCTTTTTGCAAAATTTGCCGAATCTCATTGATCTTTTCAGTTTGATTTTTTTTATCGGCATTGTCACTGAAGAAAGTATCCAACAAGGTTGTCGAAGTCATGACAATCAACTTGCCCAGCTGTCTGATGGGAGATGATTTCTTTTCCATTGGTCTTTCCTTTCTGCTAACAGCAGCGGGTTTCTCTAAAACCGCACATACGTTCTCGTTTATTGCTTTTATTTTAACAAATTTTGAGGAAAAAACAAGCGAACATTCCCTTTATTGGGCAGCATTTTTTATTTTTTCTATCCAAAGGGGCAGTCCTGCTTGAATCAAGCGGTATGTTTGGTTGAAATCTCCTGTGTAATAAGGATCTGGAATATCTTCTCCCTCTCCAGGAACGACACTTAAGTACGTGTAAAGCTTATGCTGCATACCTGCTGGAGCCATTGCTGAAAGGTCCTCATAATTGTTACGATCCATGCCAATGATCCAGTCATAGGTTTCAAAATCCTCAGAAGTGATCTTGCGGGAAACCATGTTCTGCCAAGAAATCCCCGCATCTGCTAATAGTTGACGAGTTCCTTGATGAGGCGGATTACCCGCTTCCCATGAACTAGTGGCTGCTGAATCGATCTGCCAAGGCAATTGACGTTCTGCTATTGCTTGCTTGAAAAGCCCTTCTGCCATCGGTGAACGACAAATATTTCCTAAACAGACAAATAAAACTTTCGTCATGATTATTGCTCCTCTTTTTGATAAATTTGATAAGAAAAAAATTCCACATCTTTTGCCAAGCGAAAGAGTTGGGTCGCGATTTCTAATGGCATTTCCGGAAAATCATCACGAATCCAAGTTTCTAAGATTCCACTACAGCCATAAGAAAAGAAACGGCTGTAAAAAGCAATGTCTTGTTGCGACAATTGTTGCTCTTCATCGACTTCATCAAACAAGCGCTGAAATAAAGGCTCCGTAATTTGATAAAACTCACTCATCAGAATATCCCGGTCATAAGTAACAGATTTCCGATAGAAGGTTCCGTTTTGCCGCATCGCCTTCAACATTTTCAAAGCTGCTTCTTCCCAATTGTCTAGCGAAATGTTTTCAGATGTTAGATAAATCAGCGCATCTGTTTTGTAGATCCAACGAATCAATGCTTTTTTATCCGGGAAATGATAATAAAAGGTTTGTCGATTGATCTGCGCCTTCTCAGCCAGCTCTTGAATGCTGATTTTGTTTAATTCTTTTGTCTCACAAAGTTCAACGAATGTTTGACCAATGACTGCTTTGGTTTGATTCCCTTCTGCCATGGTACACCTCTTTTTCAAATTCTCTCCTTATCATACCAAATTTCCAACTAAAAAAGTATTCTTGCAGAAAAAATCCCAGCTATTTCACTAGCTGGGATCAAAAAAAGAGCTGAAAACAATTTCAGCTCTCAGACTGTAGACAAAGTCCATTTTATGGATGATGTCTACAGTCTTTTCTTTTATAATAGATTTATGAAAACGAAT
>NZ_JBDGBK010000017.1:0-47874 GCF_040910045.1 Enterococcus sp. RTP21361st1_A6_RTP21361_211029
GGCGCACAGAACGCGCCGCATATCGGACTAAGTTTTATTCAAATTTGTCTTCACCAACACGATTTGACGAAGAGCCTGAATTATTCAGTGACGATGTTATCCACTTGGATAAGTGTTTCGTCCCCTTTTTCTGCTGCGTTCAACAATTGTTGTGCATAGATCACGAAGCTGTGGAAGCTGTGTGTCGCACCAGAAACAACATCCATATCAGCAACTGAACCATCTTCAGCATTTACTGCTGTCACGAATGCTTCGTTGAAGTTTGGAATAAATTCTTCTGGGTTTGTACCAGATTTTGCTTTCATGTTTTCGTTGTATTCCGCATCATCTTTTTTAGATTTGCCATCTTCGTTAACATAGTCATAGTTAGATTCAGACACTTTGCCGTCTTTGACAGTGATTGAGAATGCTACACGGTAGCCATTTGAATAGTTCTTTTCTTCTAAGCTATACGTACCATCTTTCAAGTCTGCACCGTTGTCGATCTCGATTGTATCTGTGTTGCCTGCTTGAGCAGCTTGGATCAATTGTTGTGCATAGTTTTGGAATGAATCGAATGAGTGTGTCGCACCAGAAACAACTTCAATTGCTGAAGGGCTTTGTGCCGCAACCAATTCTTCATTGAATTTAGGAATAAATTCTTCTGGACTGATTCCTGCTTTGGCTTTCATGTTTTCGTTGTATTCCGCATTTTTTGTTTTTGATTCGCCGTCTGCATTGATGTTGTCATATTTAGATTCAGTGATTTTGCCATCTTTAACAGTGATTTCAAAAACTACGCGGTAATCGTTTGAATAATTTTTTTCTTCTAATTTATATGTGCCATCTTGCAATGGTGCTCCTGCGACTACTTTCGCTTCTGATTCAGAAGTTGCTGTTGCTGATTCGCTGCTAGCGACTTGTGAAGTACTTTCTTTTGTTGACGAAGAAGCTGACGTGTTGTTGTCAGATCCACAACCTGCTAATACTAACGCTGAGAATGAAAATACCGCCATACCTACCATTAATTTCTTTGCTTTCATAATGCTCCACCTTTTACTAATTATTTTCCCACAAAAAAAGTTTGTGATTCATCTAACATTTTAAAGTAAATTAGAAATATGTCAACCGCTTCCCTATGGCTTTTGTGAATATTTTTGAACTTTTTTTGATTTTCGCAAATTTTCACGAATTTCATGAAATATCGTATTTTCCTATCAGAAAAGTTAGACAAACGATGGATTTCTATATATAATAGGAACGATTGTGTATTTATTATCATAGATTATTTTTTTTAAGGAGAGATTTGCAATGGCAAAGAAAAGCATTGTCGTTGTCGGTGCAGGCTATGCCGGTGTTTCAGCAACCAAGTACATGGCAAAAAAATTGAAAAAAGACAATGATGTAGAAATAACATTGATCGATCGTCACTCTTATCACACCATGATGACCGAACTGCACGAGGTTGCCGGGGGACGTGTCGAGCCGACCGCAATCCAATATGACTTGCAACGTTTGTTTTCACGTAAGAAAAATGTTCGCTTAGTAACCGACACGGTAACTGCTATCGATAAAGAAAAGAAAGTCGTACAAACAAAACAAGGCAGCTATTCCTTTGATTACTTGATCTTAGGTATGGGTGGCGAACCAAATGACTTCGGCACTCCAGGAGTAAAAGAACACGGATTTACTCTATGGTCATTTGAAGATTCTGTTCGCATTCGTGAACACATCGAAAAAACTGTTGCTAAAGCAGCAATCGAGCCTGATGCAGCACTTCGTAAAGCAATGTTGACTTTCGTTGTCTGCGGTTCTGGCTTTACCGGTATTGAAATGATCGGTGAACTGATCGACTGGAAAGAGCGTTTGGCTGAAGACTACAAATTGGATCCAAGCGAAATCACTTTGAAAGTGGTCGAAGCAATGCCTACGATCCTTAACATGTTGGATCGTAACGATGCTGCCAAAGCAGAACGCTACTTGAAACAAAAAAATGTCGAATTAGTTCTGAACGCACCAATCGTTGAAGTGGCTGAAGATCACATCAAATTAAAAGATGGTTCAACGATCCCAACTTATACACTGATTTGGACAGCTGGTGTGAAAGGAACGAGCGACGCTGCAGACTTTGGTCTAGAAACTGCTCGCGGTTTCCGCCTTGTTGCTAACGAATATATGGAAGCAAAAGGTTATGAAGACAAAAATATCTATATCATTGGTGACTTGGTCTTCTATGAAGAATTTCCAAATACACCAACACCACAAATCGTTCAAGCCGCTGAACAAACTGGTCATACAGCTGCATCAAATATCGTCGCAGCGATCAAAGGTGGCGAAAAACACAAATTTAAAGGAAATTACCAAGGATTCATGGTATCGATTGGCGCTAAATGGGGCGTAGCCAACTTATTCAATAAGATTCACCTTAGCGGTTTCTTAGCAATCATTATGAAACATATCGTCAACTTGAAATACTTCTTTGACATTCGTTCTGGCTACTACATGTTCCAATACTTGATGCATGAAATCTTCCATATCAAAGATGATCGGACAGTGGCGCGTGGTCATACTTCACGTTACGGAAACGTTCTTTGGAGTGTTCCACTGCGAATCTTCTACGGTCTGGTATGGTTCGTTGAAGCTTTCAAGAAAATTCTAGGTACAAATGGTGAAGTCTTTAAGCCAGGAACTTGGTTTGGCGAAGGTTCTTGGTTCCAAGGAAACAGCGTATTCCCTTGGACTTGGGAATATCAAACTGTTGCTGATGCAGCAAGCGGCGCGAGTGAAGCAGCTGACGCTGCCAGTGCGGCAAGCGGTGCAGGCGATGCTGCCGGCGCAGTAGCAACCCAAGCAGCTCACTTTGGTTTAAGTTATGCCTACGGCGAACAACCAATGGTCGTGATCGAAAAATCACCAGATTGGTTTACAAAAGTGATGCAATTTATTATGCCTAACAACGATGTAGCAATGTTCTTCCAAAAATTCATGGTCTTCTTTGAAATTGCTTTAGCTTTAGCATTGATGGCTGGTTTGTTTACTTGGTTAGTGAATGCAACGACAATCGTTTTAGTCTTGACATTCTGTATGTCAGGTATGTTCTATTGGGTTAACATTTGGTTCATCCCAGTAGCCTTTGCATTAATGAACGGTTCTGGCCGTGCCGTTGGTTTGGATCGTTGGGTGATCCCATGGTTACAACGTACACTTGGTAAATGGTGGTACGGTACACCGCGTTCCTTATACGGTAAAAAATAATCGCTTTATAAACGAGACTGAGGCAGCCTGATCCTTTGATCAATGTCTCAGTCTCTTTCCAAGTTAAGCACTTTTTTTATCTACTAGAAAAACCTTCTCTTAAAAGTAGTAGAAAACCAGCGGATTATGCTAGAATGAGACACAGAACTTCAAAGGAGTCTTTCTGATGAAAGTAAAAGAATTTATCCGTCGTGCCCACCTGAAGCCTTGGGACGGGGTCATCATTCTGGTACTGATACTTAGCTCGTTTTTACCAATTTTGATTTTTGGGCAATCACAAAGTACCCCTACTGCCGCCAAACAAGCTGTTTTGCGAGTTGATGGCAAGGAGATCAAAGAGTTTGATTTGATCGAAGGACAAGATAGCTACACGTATCGATACGAAGATCCAGATGGTGATTACAATCTCATTGAAATCTCTGGTGACCGCATCCGCATCAAAGAAGCTGACTGTGGCGATCAAATTTGCGTCCGCCGCGGCTGGGCCTCAAAAAATGGCGAAACAATCGTATGTTTGCCACATAAATTAGTGATCGAAGTTCGTGCAACAGATGGGAGTGAGACAGACGATCTAATCTACTGATCGTGATACTATGAGTCGTTTACAGAAAATCATTTTCATCTCATTATTAGTTGCTCAAGGAGTCGTTATCGGTTTGATTGAAAATATGATTCCGTATCCTTTTGCCTTTGCTCCCGGAGCTAAATTAGGTTTAGCCAATCTGATCACGATCATTGCTTTGTTCACTATGCCTAAACGAGACAGTTTTTTGCTGATATGGCTACGTTTAATCTTAACTACACTCTTAGGCGGAACTGTTTCAACATTCTTATATAGTATGAGTGGTTCACTTTTGAGCTATTTCGGTATGTTGCTAGTAAAACAACTAGGACCTAAGCGCGTCAGCATTATCGGGATCAGTGCAGCTGGTGGTTTTTTACACAATGTTGGCCAATTGGTCACAGCTTCTTGGATTGCTCAATCCTGGAGTGTCATGCTTTACCTACCCGTTCTCGCATTTTTCGGTATTCTATCAGGGATCGCCATCGGCATCGCCGCCAACTATCTTTTGCAAAGAGTAGACACATTACGGCGATTTCAGCTTGATTATGAACGGCAAACCAATGTCAAGTGGCGTTCTGATTCAAAATAAAGGAGTCATTTATGAAACTTCATCCAATGTGGCAAGCATATCCTGCGTTGCAAAACGATTTATCTGAATCGCTGCAATTAATGGAACAATCCTTGAAACTAAAAAATAAAGCAGTAGAACAAGCGATATTAGCGATGATCCATTCTGGCGGCAAGATGCTCCGCCCGGCCTATCAGTTGTTGTTCTCTGAATTCGGAGAAGAGAAAGATTCTCAAAAAGCAGTAGCACTATCCGCAGCGATCGAAATGCTCCATACTGCTTCACTGATTCATGATGATATTGTTGATCAAGCCGATACTCGGCGAAGCTTGCCTACTATCCGTGCACAATTCGGTAATGATGTCGCCGTTTACGCGGGTGATTATCTCTTTGTATGCTGTTTTAAACTACTGGCGGATTACGCTGGTTCTCTCAAAAGTCTGCAAATCAATTCTCGCAGCATGGAAACAATTTTAGCTGGAGAATTAGGACAAATGAGCAAACGCTACGACCTGAATGTGACGATTGAGGACTATCTGGAAAACATTTCTGGTAAAACAGCTGAACTGTTTGCTCTAAGCTGCTTTATCGGGGCTTATGAAAGTGGGGCTTCTCTACGTTTAGCCAATCAGGCAAAAACGATTGGTCAATCCATCGGGTTAGCATTTCAAATCATGGACGATATCCTTGATTACAGCCAAAGCGAAAGTGCCTTGGGTAAGCCTGTCCTTGAAGATGTCAAGCAGGGGGTCTACTCACTGCCGTTGTTGTTGGCACTGAAAAAAGAGCGGGCAGTGCTAACACCATTACTGGAGAAAAAAGCCGAGATGACCGATCAGGAAGCGCAGCAAGTCTACCAAATCGTTCACAACAGCCATAGCGTTGAAGAAGCACATCAATTAGCTGCTCGTTATACAAAAAAAGCCCTGCAAGGAATCAAGAAATTACCTGATCCTGGAAAAAATACCAAAGACTATTTGTATCAGATCACAAACCAAATCCTAGCTCGCACAAATTGAGTGGTTTTTCTATAAATAATAGTTTGATAAGTGATTTAGAGGTAGCTGCTTTCAACTAGCTGTCTTTCAGACAAAAAAGAACGATCTCCGATTGATTAGACGACACGTCTTCTATAATCGGAGATCGTTCTTTTTCTTTACTTCACTTTCTCTTGACTGTTTATCGCATTGTAACGAACTCTTCTGCTCCAGTCGGATGGATTGCAACGGTATTGTCGAAATCTGCCTTAGTTGCTCCCATTTTGATGGCGACGGCGAATCCTTGCAGCATTTCATCAACACCAATTCCAATACCGTGTAGACCAATGATCTTCTCTTCTTTTCCTAAACAAACAAGTTTCATTTCACATTTTTGACGATAGTCATTCAATGCAAAGTACATTGGTGTAAAGCGTGAATGATATACTTTGATTTCTTCTTCGCCATATTTTGCGATTGCAGCTTCTTCTGAAAGACCGATCGTTGCAATTGGTGGGTGCGTAAAAATGACTGTCGGCACCAGATCATAATCTAAATGTGCCTCAGTTTGACCATTGAACAATCGTTCAGACAAGCGACGACCCGCTGCAATCGCTACTGGCGTCAACTCTAATTTGCCGATCACATCTCCAACTGCAAAGATCGATTCAGCAGTCGTATTTTGGTACTTATCAACAATGACAAAGCCTTTTTCATCTAGAGAGACATCTGTATTTTCCAAACCAAGGTGTTGGGTATTGGGCACTCGTCCCCCAGCAAACAATACACAGTCCCCCGTCAGTGTTTGACCATTTTCAAAGAAAACCGTATATTGTCCATCACGTTCTTCGATCCTTTCAGCTACATAGCCGGAATAAAGGTCCATTCCTGCTTCTCGATAAATTTCTACTAAA
This sequence comes from Enterococcus sp. RTP21361st1_A6_RTP21361_211029, assembly GCF_040910045.1. Taxonomy (NCBI): domain Bacteria; kingdom Bacillati; phylum Bacillota; class Bacilli; order Lactobacillales; family Enterococcaceae; genus Enterococcus; species Enterococcus sp. RTP21361st1_A6_RTP21361_211029. Next base: position 6,259 of record NZ_JBDGBK010000017.1, read on the forward strand.
TTATCAGTTAACATATGATCAAACGCCCGTAATGGACGTTCTTTACGATAAGCCCAAGAAACGTGACTGCCAAATTGCTGACTCATTCCGCTAAGTTCTGCCGCAATGTACCCTGCTCCTAAGACGATCATTTCTTTAGGCACTTCTTCTAAGGCAAAAAAGCCATTGGAATCAATCGCATGTTCACCACCAGGAATCGACATGACACTAGGTTTTCCTCCTGTAGCAATTAAGATCTTTGGCGCTCTGTATTCTTGTCCATCGACCGTCACAGTATGGTTATCCACAAACTGTGCATAACCGTGGATAACTTCTACTCTGTTGCTATCTAAGCCTTTTTGATATGCTGTGTGTAAAAAATCAATATATTTTTCACGGTTATCCACAAGTTGCTTGAAATCAAATTTATCCACATGTGGATAAATACCATAGCTCGTGGCATCACGCTTAATCATTTCTAACATTTCACTTGCTTGCCACATCACTTTTTTGGGTACACAGCCCACATTGACACAAGTACCCCCCAGCTCATTGCCTTCAATCAATAAAACTTTGGCTCCATGCATTCCTGCACGGTTAGCAGAAGCAATCCCGCCACTGCCACCGCCAATCACTATGTAATCATACTCTTGCATTATTGGTCTCCTCCTTAGGAACAACTTCATTTTGGTGTATATCGAAGGATTTTTCAAATCTTACAAAAAAAATGCGACAGAAAGCACCGAGTCAATGATAAAGGGAGAGGAACATAACATGTACGAAATTCAAACTCGCTTTTAGCACAGTGCGCTACCCCTCGAATCTCATTATTTTTCCTTTATCAGCCTTGGATACTTCTGTCACAGTTTTTATTTTTTCTTCCGGATCATGTCGCCAACCTGAACAGGTTCAGCGACGGGCATCGTTAGAAGCATCATCGGATTTGGCGCGCGATCGATCGATTCACCGTCTTCATTATACATGACTTCCACCTTTTGATGGAAATGATGGAATCCAGGTCCATAAAACTCGATCTCGTCCCCCACCGAAAACAAATTCCGCTGCCGGATCGTGGCCATCTTTGTTGCGTCATCATAGGCCATGACTTCCCCGATAAACTTGTATTGCGGGATTTTACGCCGAGGACCAAATAATTGCTCATTTTCACTCGGTGTATGGTAATAAAATCCGGTAGCTAGTTCTCTTTGCGCTACCTTCCATAATTCATCAATCCACTCTTGTTTGCAGACATAGTTCTCTGGATCTTCCATATAACTGTCAACTGCCGCTTTGTACACATTCGCAACAGTTGAAACATAGTGGATCGATTTCATCCGTCCTTCGATCTTAAAACTATCGACGCCGTTTTCAATCAAGTCAGGAATATGTTCGATCATGGACATGTCGACTGCACTCATTGAGAATTCTTCTTCGATCGTTCCATTCTTTGTCAAACTCTTTCTTTCTTGTGCAAAAGGCATATCAAAAAGATCATATTTCCAACGACAAGATTGTGAGCAACCACCACGATTGGCATCTCGCATCGACATGTGATTGGACAATGTACAACGTCCAGAATAAGAGATACACATCGCCCCATGAATAAAAGCTTCAATCTCCACACTCGTATTTTTGCGGATTTCGGCGACTTCTTCCATGGATACTTCTCGAGCCAAGACAACTCGCTCAAGCCCTTCTTCTCGCCAAAATTCTAGCGTTTCATAATTTGTCGCGGAAGCTTGCGTTGAAAGATGGATCGGCAATCCTGGTGCTTCTGTCGCACAGATCTCGATCAAAGCAGGATCAGACACGATCACCGCCGAAATTCCCACATCCCGCAATTGACGGAAAAATTCCCCAGCTCCTTCTTGATTGCCTTCATGGGTGACCATATTTGCTGCTACATATACTTTAGCATTATGAGCTTTAGCAAATGCAACCCCTTCAGCCATCTCTTCATAGGTAAAGTTTCCGGCACGACTGCGTAAGCCATAGGCGTTGCCGCCTATATAAACAGCATCCGCCCCGTAATGAATGGCTGTTTTTAATTTTTCTAATGTACCGGCTGGTGCCAATACTTCTGGCCGTTTCAATTTTTGTTTGACTGTCATTTCCATTGCTCCTTACTTGATATCCTCTGGATTGATCGCATAAAAACCGGTATCTAACCCCCGTTGAGCTGGATGTAGCTGACGTACTTGTTCACTCAAGCTAGCTGCTTGTTCAGCAGTCCATGTGCCTTCAGTAAGCAACTGCTTCGCCTGTGCAAAACAAGCTACGATCGAGACAAACGCTGTCCCTGGAGTAAATAAACCGTCTAACTTCCAAGTCTGGTACCCCGTTTCAAAAAGAGACTGCAATTCATTCATCAAATTGATGTCATTATTGGCGAAAATATGTGTGCCATGACTGTCTTCATAAATCGAGTAGTGGGTATCCTCCTTCTTGGGTTCTGATAAAAATAAACCTCGCTCACGAGATTTTTCATCTTCCTGTTGCGTATAATTATAATAATTTTGAAGCAATGGACGTTTCGACTGATGGATGCACGTTGCCCCATAGACAAGCACTTCCGCAGGAATCGTTAGCTGTGGTGCTAAAACTGTCATTTCTCCAAAGGGGACTTCTCTTGCTAAAACTGCTCCAATCGCCCCTTTTTGCCCCCAAAAATTGATTTGTCTAGCACTGGTGACCAGCGTCTCTCCATCGTATACAAACGGCAATGCCAATTCCGGATTCTTTTTCATACGATAAATGATTCCTGGATCGCCGATAGAAATTTTATCAACATGGTTGGCCTTCAAAAAAGCCAAGTATTCTGGAACTAGCGTCATTTTTTGCGGGTGCATGATGCCATTGACTGCCGCCATCGCTTGTTTTCCTTCTGCTTGCGCTAAGCGGATCAATTCGCTTTGTTCCTCTCGTGAGAAAGATGTCGGCAAACGCAAACCGAAAGTTTCTTCTCCGAAAAAAATAGTATCTACATAAGGTAAGAGCTGTTTTGCTTGTTCGATCGACTCCACCGTTGCGATAATCTCAACCATGATATTCCTCCTCTATAACTCACTAATAGTATCACAGGCAACACGGCTTTCCAAGACTTCCTTTTGAACTTTTTTCACTAAAAAAAGGAATACTCAGCGATGAGAACTGGTAATACAACTTTAACACTCTTTTAAATTTGTGAACTTTATGAGTTTTTATCTCCAGTTCAATTGTTCGAATTCCAACAAATACTATTTGCCCACAAAAAAACTATCCAAGCAGCAAACGATGGTTCAGCCTGCATTCTGCTGACCATCAGTCGTTTGCTAGTTAGATAGTTTTATTTTTCTTTATGAGCTTATACTTGTTGAAGAATACGAGATTGGCCTTCTCTTACATTCAATGTAATTGAGCCTTTCGATGCCCCAATCGTCACCCGGTCACCTAAATGGATTTGTCCCGACAATAGTGCCTCGCTTAAGCGGTCTTCGACCTCTTTTTGCAATGCTCGACGAATTGGGCGAGCCCCATATTCTGGATCAAAACCAGCTTTACCGATGACATCAATCGCTGCAGATGTGATCTTCAGTTGAATGTCTTGATCACTGAGACGTTTGATGATCGCTTTACTCATGATTTTAACGATTTCATGAATTTCATCTTCACCTAATGAACGGAAGACAACTGTTTCATCCACCCGATTCAAGAACTCAGGACGGAATGCTTTCTTGAGCTCTTCCAGAATCCGTTTTTGCATCGCTTGATGGTCTTTGCTAAGATCCACCACATTGAAACCTACATTCTTTTCTTCACGAATCTGTTGTGCGCCGATATTTGAGGTCATAATCAGGATTGTATTACGGAAATCGACTTTCCGCCCTTTGGCATCTGTCAAATGACCATCATCAAGGACTTGTAAGAGAATATTGAAGACATCTGGATGAGCTTTTTCCACTTCATCTAGTAAAATCACTGAATAAGGTTTTGAACGAATCTTTTCAGTTAATTGTCCACCCTCATCGTAACCAACATAACCAGGAGGGGATCCAATCAAACGACTTGTACTGTATTTCTCCATAAACTCAGACATATCCACACGAACGAGTGAATCCTCACTGCCAAACATTGCTTCTGCCAAGGCTTTTGCCAGCTCTGTTTTTCCGACACCCGTAGGACCTAGGAACATGAATGAACCAATTGGACGATTCGGATCTTTTAGACCACTACGTGCTCGACGAATCGAACGTGCGACTGCTTTCACAGCTTCTTCTTGACCAACAACTCGCTGATGCAGGATTTTTTCTAGATCGAGAAGCCGTTCACTTTCTTTTTTCTCCATTTGCTGTAAAGGAACGCCCGTCCATTGCGACACGACTGCCGCAACATCTTCGCCAGTGACACTGTCTGCGTAGCCGGAAGCTTCTTTCACTTCCATGAATGCAACTTCAGTCAACTGCTGGGTCAATTTCTTCTCTTTGATGCGCAAACGAGCTGCAGCTTCAAAGTCTTGTTGGCGAATCGCTGCTTCTTTTTCTTCAATCAGATTGGCGATTTCATTTTGCAAATCGGCCAACTCAGAACTTTCGTCTGTTTTATCCAAGCGCACTTTTGCTGCCGATTCGTCCATCAAGTCAATGGCTTTGTCCGGCAACTGCCGTGAATTGATATAGCGTACCGACAATTGGACAGCGGCATGCAGGGCATCATCTGAAATCTCTACGCCGTGATGCTCTTCATAACGGGGACGTAATCCTCGTAAAATTTCTTCTGCTTCTTCTGGCGTTGGCTCATCCACTTGAACACGGGCAAACCGTCTTTCCAATGCAGAATCTTTTTCGATATACTTTTGATATTCATCTAAGGTCGTAGCACCAATTGTTTGTAATTCTCCGCGGGCTAATGCAGGTTTTAATATATTCGATGCATCGATAGCACCTTCCGCACCACCAGCACCAATCAGTGTATGCAGCTCATCAATAAATAAAATGATCTGTCCATCTTGGTAAATTTCGTCGATGATTTTCTTCATTCGATCTTCAAACTCACCGCGATATTTCGTGCCAGCTACTAAAGCACCCATATCTAACATCATTAAGCGTTTGTTCTGCATATCTTCTGGTACTTCACCGTGAATGATTTTTTGTGCCAATCCTTCAGCAATAGCTGTTTTACCAACCCCCGGTTCCCCTACTAAAACAGGGTTGTTTTTGGTCCGGCGGCTTAGGATTTGAATCAATCGTTTCACTTCTTTTGCTCGACCCACTACTGGATCTAAGCGTTTATCTCTTGCCAATTTTGTTAAATCTCGAGCTAGTGAGTCCAGCGTCGGCGTTCCTTGTGCTTTTCCTTGAGGACGACGACGACCCGCACCACCGGCATTTTTTGTGTCATTGATACCCATTTTTTTCTTTAATAACTGCCGCATTTTAGCCAAACTCAAACCTAAGTTCAACATGATTCTTGAGGCTAAAATATCTTCATCCCGAAGCAATCCTAACAAAAGATGCTCTGTGCCGATTTGAAGAGCGCCTAAACGCTTAGCTTCATCTCCAGCGTAAGCAAATGTTTGCTTCGCTCGTGGGGAATAGGCTAGATAGGCATTCTCTGGATATTGGCGAACAGTTCCGTAACCTGTTAAATGCTCGATTTCTTCGCGAATATCATTTTCAGTGATATTCATTTCCCGTAACGTTTTGCCGGCAATGCCATTTTGTTCAATGACTAAGGCAAGCAAGATGTGTTCTGAACCTACGGACTGATGTTTAAAGTACTTTGCTTCTTCCTGTGCGATCGTCAGCACAGCTTTCGCTCGTTGTGTAAATAGTTCATCCATCTCATTCACTTCCTGTCTTCATAACTTAAACGTTCTAAAATTGCATGGAGCAAGTCTGCTCGTGTTCGATTTTCATAAGGAGAACGTCCTAATACTGACTTCGCAATGACGGTCAACAATAAATTGCCCTCACGCTTCGACAGGATTCCTTCCTCATAAAGTTTTTGGATTATTGCATAAGCATCTTTTTCCGAGATGGTTTCATCAAATAATTGATTCATTTCTTCAAGGTAGTGGTGGTTATCCGTGATCTTTACTTTTTCGATACGGATATATCCTCCGCCTCCACGTTTGCTTTCAACAGTATACCCTCTTTGAATAGTGAAACGGGTATTGATCACATAATTTATTTGTGAAGGCACACAATTGAATAAATTCGCCATTTCAGCTCGGCGAATCTCGATTGTTTCGCTGTCTTCAAGAATTTTCTTCAAATATGCCTCAATCAAATCGGAAGTGTTATGATGATTCAATTCATTCCCTCCCTTGACTAATTCTGACCTTCATTATACCCAATTTTTGAAAACTTGAAAAGATGTACGCCTAGAGATGCGGAATTACTAAAAGAAACTTAAACAGCTAGCTCTTTTTTCGCATCACAAAAAAACTATCCGCATCTTCAAGTGGTTACTTCTACAGTCTTTGGTTGCCATCTCACTGCGACCTATAGAGTAAACTTAAAAATCATTCGGATAGTTTTTTCAGCTATTGATTAATCTTCAGAGCTCGTTGAACTCGTACTTGTTGATTCACTGCTAGCGGAGGATTCACTCGTAGAGGACTCTGGTTTTGGTCCTTTAGAAATAGTAACATTTACTGAAGAACCAACAGCCACCGAAGTCCCTTCACCTGGCGAAACATCTGTGACTTCTCCAGCCGGAACAGAATCATTGTAGCCTGATTCTTCTTTGATCGAATATTTTAACCCAGCCTCATTTAGTGCTGCTACAGCATCATTTCGACTCTGTCCAATGATTCGTGGCACATTAACCATCTCTTGACCGCTGCTGACTGTCAGCGTGATAACAGTTTGAGAGGTAATGACTGATTCTCCTGCTCCTGGCGCTTGATTAATGACAGTCCCCACCGGTTCATCGCTTGGCGCTGATTGTTCATAAATATTTTCGGTTGGAACTCCTTTTGAGGTCAATGCCGCCCGTACATCTTCGATTCGCTGACCATAATAGTCTTCCATTGCAAACGATTCAGGTCCCGTGCTGACTACAAAAGTAATGTCATCCTCTTTCGGAGAAACTTTCTCGCCGACATCTGGTGATTGGCTAATGATCAGACCTTCTCCGATAGCATCACTGGATTTGGTCTCTTCTTTGATTTGGTCTTCTGAAAAACCTAACTTGATCAACTCGGCTTTTACATCTTCAAAATTTTTCTCTTCATAGTTTTTTAAGGTGATTTTTTCAGTCCCTGAGCTGATATACAAAGTGATCTCGCTATTTTTTTTGACTTCGGTTCCTTCTTGTGGATCCGTTTTAACGACATTGCCTTCTTCAATCTCATCGTCAGCAATTTCTTCGGTTTCATCAGCAACTTTTAATCCTGCTGCTTCCAGCTTTTCTCGAGCAACGGTCTCTGTGTCTCCGCTGACTTTAGGGATCTCAACATCGCCGCGCCCTCCGCCAAAAACAAAATAGCCGCCAATGACCAGCAGCGCTGCAATAACTAGTATTGGCAGGATCAGCCACCATTTCTTCCGCTTCTTCTTTGGTTTTTCTTGTTTCTGGTCTGCGGTCTCTTCTACTTCTGGCTCCGTCACTGCCGGTTCTGCAGGCTGTTCAGCTATCATTTCATCGGTAATAGGGGTCAGCGCTCGAGTTTCATCGTTTAGCGCATGTGGCTCCCACCTTGGTTCATTCAAGCGCTCAGGTGACAGGGCTGTTGAAAGATCTTCTCGCATTTCATCAGCGGTCTTATAACGATCGGCTTGCTCTTTCGCTGTTGCCTTTAATACGACATTCTCTAATGATTGAGGAACATTTTTATCATAGATACGAATAGAAGGGATCTCATCTTGAAAATGTTTTAAGGCAATTGTGACAGCGGACTCACCATCAAAAGGAACTTTCCCCGTCAGCATTTCATATAGGATGATTCCAATCGCATAGATATCAGATTGGTTAGTAGCCATACTTCCCCGTGCTTGCTCTGGCGATAAGTAGTGCACAGAGCCTAACATCGAGTTGGTTTGGGTGATCGATGTTTCCGATAAAGCAATCGCGATCCCGAAATCCGTGATCTTAACGACGCCTTCTTCATTGATCAGAATGTTTTGTGGTTTCAAGTCCCGATGAATGATTCGATGTTGGTGAGCCAATGCCACTGCTGACAAAATTTGTTGCACGATATCGACAATCTGTAGATAAGGAACTGGGTAATGGGTTTGAATATATCGCTTCAAGTCCATGCCTTTGACATATTCCATCACCAAAAACTGCATCCCATCTTCTTCGCCTACATCATACACTGTTACGATATTGGGATGAACCAACTCTGTGGCAGCCAATGCTTCACGCTGAAAGCGGCGAATCGCATTTTTATCATTTTGGAAGTCAAATCGCAATACTTTGACGGCAACTTCTCGATCAAGAATCAAATCATGAGCCAGAAATACATTTGCCATGCCGCCACTGCCGATATTGCCAATGATTTTATAGCGGCCATTTAACTTTTTCCCTATTTCAATCATGGGCAGTTCCTCCAACTTTGATCAGTAACACTGTGATATTATCGACTCCGCCTTGTTGATTGGCTGCATCGATCAACTGCTGAACCGCTTCTTTAAGGGACGACGCGCCTTCAATGATGGCTGCGATCTTTTCATCTGCCAACATGTTTGTCAGTCCGTCTGAGCAAAGAAGCAAGTAATCACTTTCAGCAAAATAATGAATCGCTACATCTACTTCTACTGTATTAGGCATTCCAACAGAACGAGTCAAAACATTTTTGCGTGGATGGTTCAGTGCCATTTCAGCAGTAATTTGGCCAGATTTCACCAATTCATTGACAAGAGAATGGTCTTCAGTAATTTGTATCAACTCATGATCCCGCAAAATATAGGCGCGGCTGTCGCCAACATTCGCAATCGTAAATTGATCCTCAAAGAGTGCTACAGCAATGATCGTTGTTCCCATGCCATTCAGCGCCTCATCCTCGATGCCTTTTTCATAGATCGAGACACTTTCTGCCTGGATTTTTTGGATCAGCCATTGAGCAGCCTTTTCACTATCTGTCAATTCTGTTTTTTCCCAAGCGGTTCCCAAGCCACTCACAGCCTGACGACTCGCTACATCACCTGCCCGATGTCCTCCCATCCCATCAGCTAAGATCGCCAATGGGATACTTTTTTTGTTGACATACACAGCAGCAAAGTCTTGGTTCGTATTCCGACGTTTACCAACATCTGTTTGAAAATGGATTTCCAACTTCTTTTCACCTCATTACTTTTTGCGAAGGCAGCTTATGAAAAAGCCATCTGTCATAAAATCTTGCGGATAAATCGTTAGCATCTGATCATTGATATTCGCAGCAATATCAGCATTTACCGATACATCGATTCGTTCGAATTCTGGATGATCCGCTAAGAATGCCTCCACTACTGCCTGATTTTCTTCTAGCATTATAGTGCATGTACTGTAGATCATTATACCCGAATTTTTTAGCGTTGGGGCGGCACTTTCTAAAATCGCTAACTGAATTTCGGGTAAACGCTCTAGATCAGCTGCCTGCTTGTTGTATTTGATGTCTGGTTTACGACGCATCAATCCTAGACCGGAGCAAGGAGCATCCACTAAGATTCGATCAAACTGTTGTTCCTCAAAATGTTGAGCGACTTCCCTTGCATCCATCACTTCCGCTTGAACCACCTCTGAGACCGCAAGTCTTTCAGCATTTTCAGTGATCAATTTAACTTTATGAGGATGAATATCCAATGCAGTGACTTTCCCACCTGCTTCTGCAGATAGAAAGGACGCGATATGGGTTGTTTTACCTCCAGGCGCTGCACAAGCATCCAATACTTGGTGCTCTGGTGCAATGTGCAGTGCCGGTGCTACTAACATCGAACTTTCATCTTGTATTGTCAATAATCCGTCATGATATAAAGAAGAGCCGGCTAAAAATCCTTTATCAGCCACAATCCCATATGGAGATAGTTGGCTTTCTCGAGCTTCGATTCCTTCTTCCTGTAGTTGAAGGATGGCTTCGTTGCGAGTAATTCTTTGTAGATCAAGGCGTCCACTAGCATGGCTAGGTACTAGTAAAGACAGCCCTAACTCCCGGGTTTTATCGCTGCCGATCTGCGCTACGAATCTTTCAGTTAGCCATAATGGCATACTGATTTCTATAGCTAACCGCTCCAAGGGATCTTTGATTTGATCAAGTGCCGGCACACCCTCTCTTTGAATCGTACGCAACACGCCGTTAACAAATTTTCCGATCCCTGGATTTCCTTTTGCTTTCGCGATTTCCACGGCCTCATTTAAAATAGCATGATTAGGTACTTTGTCCAAGTACAGCATTTGGTAAAGAGAAAGACGCAATAATGATCTGACCCATGGATCGACTTTTTTTGCATTCTTGATAAAGTTCGCTAAATAATAATCCAATAGCAGCTGCCGACTAATGGTTCCATAGACCATTTCTGTCAATAAACGTCCATCTTTATCATTTAAACGGCCTTGATTCATCAGTTCTCTCAATAATAAGTTCGAATAGGCACCGCCTCTTTCGATACGAACTAAGGCCTCTAATGCAACAAAGCGAACAGTATATTGGATTTTTCCTATTTTACGCTTCATGAGTACCAACCTTATCACCTAGTTGAATGTGTTGCCCAGTGCCATTTAGAAAAGCCGCAATGGATTGACGACCTTTTCCAGCTGGTTGTAGCTCTTCTAAAGCTAAAACTGTCTGTTGACCACAAGCGATCCATAGCGCCTTTTTCGTTCGTTGTATGATGGTTCCTGGCGCGGCATCTGTTGTTTCATCGACTACTGCTACTGACCAAATCTTCCAACGGCTCCCTTGGTAAGTCGTGAAAGCAATTGGCCACGGTCGCATCCCTCGGACCTGATTGTCGATCTCCTGTGCTGTCTTTGTCCAATCAATTGCTTCTTGTTCTTGCGTAATATTGGGGGAGAATGTTGCCTGCTCTTCAGCTTGAGGCATTGGTTTCAGTTCTCCTGATAGGATCTTAGGTAATGTTTTCAGCAGTAATTCTTTACCCAATAAACTTAATTTCTCAAACATAGTCCCCACATCGTCTTGATTAGTGATCGGCAGTTTAGCTTGAGAAAAAATACCCCCAGCATCCATTTTTTTAATCATTTCCATGATGGTGACACCTGTTTCCGGTTCGCCTTCCATGATGGCATAGTGCACTGGGGCACCACCCCGATACTTTGGTAATAAGGAGGCATGGACATTGATCGCTCCAAATTTTGGTACTTGCAACAGCTTTTCCGGTAAAAATTGGCCAAAGGCCGCAGTGACTAAAATGTCTGGTGCTAATTCTTTGATCGTTTCCATTTCAGGTGAACCGCTGATTTTTTCTGGTTGCAAAACCAACAATTGGTGCTTCAATGCTGCTTCTTTGACAGGCGTTGGCGTGATTACTCGTTTTCGACCTACGGGCCGATCCGGTTGGGTCACTACCGCTGCAATTTCATAGCCTTCTGCCAGCAATCCTTCTAAGATTGGTACAGAAAACGCGGGGGTTCCCATAAAGACAACTTTAGTCATTTTCGTGTTCCTCCATATATTGTTCTAGTTCAGATTCTGGGATCTTATCGATCATTTTATCAATAAATAAGACACCATTCAGATGATCAATCTCATGCTGGATAGCCCGAGCCAAGTAGCCAAAAGCTTGAACCTCCATTTCTTCTCCTTCACGGTCAAAGTAGCGAACCGTAATCTCATCTGCTCGCTTGACCGTACCATAGGTATGAGGAATACTCAAGCACCCTTCTACATCAACAGATTCTCCTGATGACTCGATGATTTCTGGATTAATCAGTTCGAAACGATCCTCTTCATCTACTTCAACGATTGCCACTTGCAGGTTTTTACCAATCTGAGGGGCCGCAATACCTACGCCGTCATGCGCCACCATTGTTTCATACATGTCTTCTAGTAGTTGTACCAGCTCATCTGTAATCATAGATACCGGTTTTGGTTTTCGACGAAGCTGATCGTCGGGATGAATAATAATCGGATAGCGCATAATATCTCCTTTAAATAAAATTCAACGGTTCTTGGTCAATGGAAACATAGAGTCCTTTTCGCTGATCGATCTGACTTTGTTCCAATAACCGGGTCAACAGTTCAGGCAAATGTGGTTCATTTTTGTATTTAATAATCAGTTGGTAGTAATAGCGATTTTTGACACGCATGATCGCGCTAGGTGCCGGTCCAAGCAAAATACTTTGACCCGATAATTCTTTTTGTACTTCTTGGTAAATGGCAAACATCTTTTGGGCAGCTGCCTGCTCTTCGAGATGACTGCAGGTAATTTTTACCGTGTAGTAATAAGGGGGATATCCGCTTTGATGCCGAACCCACATTTCTTGTTGGTAAAAAGCTTCATAGTTTTGGGTTTGTGCTAGCTGAATCGCATAGTGTTCCGGATTAAATGTCTGAATGATTACTTCGCCGGCTTTCTCCGCCCGGCCAGCTCGGCCGCTTACTTGCGTCAGCAATTGAAATGTTCGTTCACTAGAACGAAAATCTGGCAGATTCAATGCTGTGTCAGCATTTAAGACCCCTACCAATGTAATATCCGGAAAGTCTAACCCTTTGGCAATCATTTGTGTTCCTAGTAAAATGTCTGCTTTCTTTTCGCCAAATAAAGTAAGTATTTTTTCATGTGCTCCTTTTTTGCGGGTAGTATCCACATCCATCCGCAATACCCGTGCTTCTGGAAATCTAGCAATTAGTTCTTCTTCAACTTTCTGCGTACCTGTTCCATAGTAACGGATCTTATCTGCATGACAACTAGGACAGCGGTGAGGGATCTTTTCTTCATGCCCGCAATAATGACAGCGCATCGTCTTGGTATCCATATGAAGCGTCAAAGAAATATCACAGTTCGGACAAGGCAGAACATACCCGCAATTACGACACATAACAAAAGAAGAATACCCGCGTCTATTCAGCAGCAAAACGATTTGTTCTTGTATATCTAAGCGATCTTGAATTTTTTCCTGTAATTGGCGAGAAAAGGTCTGGTAGTTTTTGTTGGCAAATTCTTCCCGCATATCTACTACATTGATCTGCGGCAAACGAGCACTGAGTTTTGCTCGTTGATTCAAACGCAACAATTGATAAACGCCTTTTTGCGCCCGAGCCCGTGACTCGAGAGAGGGAGTGGCACTCCCCAAAACAACAGGACAATGATGATATCCTCCGCGCCATATCGCTAAATCACGCGCATGATATCTTGGTGCCTCCTCCTGCTTATAGCTTGCTTCATGTTCCTCATCGACAATAATGACGCCAATGTTTTTTAAAGGAGCAAAAATAGCTGAACGTGCGCCGACTACTACTTGGGCTTCTCCCCGTTCAATTTTTCGCCATTCATCATATTTTTCCCCTTGTGACAGTCCACTGTGAAGCACAGCCACAGCGTTACCTAAGCGGCTCTTGAATCGTTCCACCATTTGTGGGGTTAAAGCAATCTCTGGCACCAGCATAATGGCAGTCTTTTTTTGTTCCAACAGCTCAGCGATCGTTTGAAGATAGACTTCTGTCTTCCCACTGCCAGTGATGCCTTCTAAAAGAAAGGTTTGTGCTTCTTGTCTTTTTGCTGCTGACAGAATTTTTGAAACCGCATCGGTTTGTTCTTCGTTCAATGCTAATGCTGCAGTTTGGGGAAATGATCGATCTTTGAAGGGGTCCCGATATGTCTCAACCTCATGAAATTCAAGCCAGCCTAATGCTTGCCCTTGATTCAAGACAGCTGTCGAAATGCCTGCTTCTGCAAAAAATGAAACAGGAAGCTGATCAGATTCTTGTAAGACTGTCAATAGTTGTTGTTGCCGTTTAGCCCCTTTCCTGATTTGCTTCATTGCCTCTGGAATTGCTTCTGGAGAGATCAGGCGTTTCACCATACGGATTTTCTTGGCTTTATTTTTATTTTTTACCACATATTGCAATTCAACGACTGCTTCTTCACGCAATACTTTCAATTGCGACAATAATCCCGCTTCCTCAGCAGCTTGCCAGCTCAGGCTATTCGTCTCAGGAAAATGCGCTTTTATTGGGTGCGTATCATCCAATAAAAGAATATTCTTCTGGTATTCTGCTTTCATCACACTAGGCAACATGGTCTGCAAGCAGGTAATCTTAAAAGCAAATGTCGTTTTTTTCATGTAATCAGCTAACTGTAATAATTCTTCATTCACCACAGGAGAAAGATCCAGCAAGCGAAGAATAGGTTTCAATGGTTGACCTGGCGGTGTATCCGTCAATCCTACGATAAAGCCTTGGATATGCCGATCCCCATTACCAAATGGCACTTCGACTCGCATGCCAGTCTCTGCTACAGCGCGCAAATATTCAGGTATTTCATATGTAAAAGGTTGATCTGTCTGCATCGTTGGTACATCCACGATCACTTCTGCTGCATAGGTCATCTTCTCTCCTCCTCCAGGCTTTATTTTACTAAAATGACAGACATTTGTCTGTAAACCTTACGAAAATTTAACGGCTATCGACTCAAAAGAAAAAGCCAGAACACGCATTGTGCTCTAGCTTTTTTAATTGTCTACAGATTCTGTTCGTCACGAATCCGGGCTTCCAGTTCTTTTTGCTCTTGGTCTTTTTGCGCTTTGCGCTCTTCTTGTTCCATTTTCAAGCGAGCACGTTTGATTTCTGGATGCGGATCATTAACAACAAGCTCTGCTTCGATTTCTTCCAATGCTTGTCCTACGCTTTTCACCGAATCAAATTGTTCCAATGTTGCTTGGGCGCCTGCATCTAGTTCATGCGCGCGTTTGCTGGCTAAAATCACAAGGGAATACTTTGAGTTCACACGATCCAATAATGAATCGATTGAAGGTTTTAACATCATTCGTTTTACAGCTCCTCTAACATTTTGATATACTTGCCGATTACTCGATCAACGCGAAAATGTTCACTTGATATAATTTCTCGAATCCGTTGTACTGCTTTAGATACTTCATCATTTACGACTGCGTAGTCATATAAAGCCATCATTTCGATTTCTTCTCTGGCAACACGCATTCGTTCATCGATCACTTCAGCAGAATCTGTCCCCCTGCCAGTGATACGTGAGCGTAGCTCTGCTAAATCAGGTGGGGTAAGAAAAATAAAGACCCCATCAGGCACTTTTTCTTTGACTTGTTTAGCTCCTTGAACTTCGATTTCCAAGAAAACATCTTTCCCTTGGTCCAATGTTTTTTGAACATAAGACAACGGGGTGCCGTAGTAATTGCCAACGTATTCTGCATATTCCAACATTTCGCCTGCTTCGATCAAGGCTTCAAATTCCTCACGGGTGCGGAAATAATAATCAACGCCTTCGATCTCACCTTCACGCTTGTTGCGTGTTGTCATCGAAACAGAATATTGAAAATCGTTGTCATCACTTTCAAAAATTGCTTTTCGCACAGTGCCCTTGCCTACACCGGAAGGTCCTGATAAAACTATTAGTAATCCTCGCTCTGACATAATGACGTCCTTTCACTGACTTTTGCTTAACGTCTATTTTGCACTTTTTTTCAGCAACTTTCAAGAACTACTTTATTATAATGGGAAATTCATGAAATTACTACTCATCTCTCCTACTTTTAGAACCCCATGTTGCTTAGCGTATTGATCACACCTGCCAACTCATCTTTTGTCGTGATAGCTTTCTCCGTAGGATCTTCTACTTCCTGGCAATCAATCCGAACGATATACCGACGATTCAACGATACCGCATTTCCATTGACCAAAATTTGCAAGAACTCTTGATCAATCGCGACACAAGCATCTTGCCAAGCATCAAAGTTTGCTTTATCTGATGGGACGCTCCGCTTGATGACGTTTTTTCCGCTTAATTCATGAAAAGTAATATCATAGTATTTCATTGTTGATCACTCCTATTCGATATTTTGGACTTGTTCTCTTATTTTTTCAATAATCGTCTTCATCTGTACTACACTATTCTTGATTTCAATTGGGCTTGACTTGGAACCTATGGTATTTACTTCTCGGTTCATTTCTTGAATCAAAAAATCCAGCTCCCGGCCGATCGGCGATTTTGCCTCTAACAAAGTAGTCATAGAATCTAAATGAATCATCATTCGATCCAACTCTTCATGAATATCTCCCCGCTCCAACAGGATGGCCATCTCGGTCAACAAACGTTCTTGATCTACTTGCTCGCCTAAATATTCCGTCAGCTTTTTCTCAAAACGTTGGCGATGATCGGCTTCATAAACGGCAATAAACGTCTGTAATTCCATGATTTTACCAAGTAATTGCTGCTGATTTTCTTTTAACACTTGATAAATCCCTTGTCCTTCAATTTCACGGCTTTGATCGATAGCTGTTAGAGCCTGAGACAAAGCATCTAACACACCTTGCTCTAACTGGGTATCTTCTTGTTGTTTTTCTCGGATATCAAGAAATGCTTCATGGACGATTAATTTTTCCAAAAGATTTTTTTTCGACAGCTCTTTTATATCCAACCTTTGAGCAGCTTCTTCTTCGACCTGCTTCAAAAAAGGCACCAATAAATCCCATTGGACTATAACTTCTTTATGAGCCGCATTCTTTTCGTTCAATGTCAGATAAAGCTCCACCCGACCACGCTGTAATACTTTTTTGACTTCTTGTCGAATTAGTGCTTCCAAATCATTCAATTGTTTGGGCATGCGCAACTGCAAATCCATAAATCGCTGATTGACACTTTTAATCTCAATCTCTATTTGATAATCAGCTGTTTCTCCATTCCCTTTTCCAAAACCTGTCATGCTTTTCATTCATTTCTTCCTTTCACATAGAAAGCAGTGCTTTTTTCAATTCGGTGAATTCTTCATTTGATAACGTTACGCCTTTACCCATTTTTTCATGTCCTGGACTCCAGTCACGCAAGTCAAACTTAGGCGGGCGACCATTCCAGCTGACTAAATTAAGCTCTTTACGCCACCCTTTAGGATTTTCCGAAAGAACGGCGATCTCCTCTACGATCTCATAAGAAAAATTATCCATTGTGTTCCTCTCCTTTTAAAAAATAAGCCAGATAGGCTGACAGCACAGCCAATTCTGGATACCGCGCACGAATCTGCTGAAATGCCGGTGTTTCAATTTGTTGGGTTCGATAGAAAAACAAGAACCGTTTTTGTTCAGATAACAAAAAGAACTGTTCGCGATAGTAATACAACCATTCTGACACTGACCATACTTCTGTTTCTTTCGTTGGTTCTGCCATGATTTTCTCACGTATCGCTTGCAGGAAAGATTCCTTTGTATAAATGACGGTCGGTGTAAGATGTAGTAATCTGCCTATGCATTCAAAAAAGACGCGCCCACAAATTTCCAAGGGGACCTCTTGCTGATATAACTTACGCACTTTCTTCCAAAATTCCTTTTTTTTCATAAATGCGTACAATCGCGGTGCATCTTGTCGAAGCAAATGAACGAATGGCTTCCACGAATCGTTGAAGACCTCTTCATCAAAAGTATACCAATAGCCACTGAACTTGCCAAAGTATTTCATCGTTTCTAAATACCCAAGAGTCATGTTTTCTAGAGAACGTTTGGCATCAAAAATCAAAAAACTACCTAGAGTCCAAGGTGAAGCAATTTGAATCTGCGCAATTGATTCTGAGACCTGAACCTTCTTATTGATTCCAGGCCCTTGGACATCGACGGCAATGACTTCTGTAGCGCCTCGCTCAATGGCTACATCAATTGGCAGATTGTTGCGGTACCCTCCATCAATATAATAGATCCCATCAATCAATTGTGCCTGCATTGCTGGATAAAAAGACGCTGATGCTAGCAACCATTGCAAACTATAATCAATTTTGCTGGAATCAAACTGATAAACAACCTCTTTGAAATCCGGCAGACGAGTCGTACAAAGTAAGAGCTGGCTTTTGCTGGCATTAAATTTTTCTGCATCAAAAGTCGCTGCTAACAGCTGTGCTAATGGTTTTGTACTCGCACCATTGTCTTTAAGTGCTGTCTTTACGAGTGAGCGTAATTGCTCCATCATATCTAATAAGGTTTCTTTTTTAGCAGCAGCTTTTGGGTATTGGAGGACCTGTTCACTAGAAATATTCGTCCATAATTGCTCAGCAGCTTCAATATCGTCCATTAAAACCAATGCACCATTCAATGCACCAACTGACGTCCCCGCTACCCACTCAAATATGATTCCATGTTTTTTCAGCGCTTGCCATACGCCAATTTGATAGGCGCCATGGGCGCCTCCTCCACCTAGGACGAAAGCTGTATGGTAGTCCAGTTGCTTGTGGTACCCCTGTGTCACCCTACCATATCCACGTCCCACAAACCACTGATCCATGATGGGGTTTCTTGTCATTTCCCAAAGTATCTGGTCTACGAAACGGCTTCTAGCAAAACTCTCAGTCATCGAAACAAGTGTCTCCCAAGTAAATGCATCACTTGGCACCTGCAACAAATTCTGAATGGTCAGAAGCGGCCCTTCATGGACACAAGACAGATAGACTGTGCCGTGTTGACTCGTCAATCGCCACCCCTGTTCGTTGACCACTGATTGAAAAGCGGCTCGCGCCTCCGAATGACTAGAAAAAAAAGGGAAAACTAGTCGGCTTTGTTGAAACACATCTTGGGATACATATAAATCAGAAAAATAAATTTTTGTTGTCTTCATCCGACTCCTCCTCAAATGCAAAAAAGAAACCACGGATGATCAATGAAAATTTCTGACATCATTCGTGGTATTCTTATCATTTAAAAAGTCCGCTGTTCCATATTGAATGCGGCCCGCATCTCGTCTGTCGCATCAGCAACTGGTGTAACCGATTCAAGATCACCCTGAACCACACGTCTGGTTACTCCACCCATTTCACCACATGTAATTAATGTGATCATTTTTCTCCCTGCTACTTCATCCAATAAATAAACATCTGTTGGTTGAACCCGCACGGTTGAAGTTGCTGTATATGTATAAATATTTTCTAAATCCGTAATATAAATTGTTGCGCCAATAGCCACATCATCTAAAGGTGTGAACAAAAGGTCTGGCGACTGCGCACGATGGCTAGCTAGTGCATAATTTCCTTCGCCCATTTTTTGTGTTGGGCTAAGAGTTCCTGCTCCATATAGCAAAGCTTCATTCGATAACCCCTTAAAAATCGGCAAATTAATCGCTACGCTAGGTATCGCAACACCACCGATCACTGGTAATGTGCTGTTACTTAGTTGCGCTTTAAGAACTGCTTCTGAGCTGGCCGGTTCAACGGCATCAAAATCAAAAGTAGTATCTGCCTCCATATTTTTTTTGACATCGGCTCTAGAGATCTCGGAAACTGCGTAAGCATCTCCGTTGTGTTTGATCAGAAAATTTTTGATTTGATTATTAAAAATCAAAGCAAGACCAATCAATAACAAAAGGACCAAAAATAGATTCGAGAGCCAATGGAACAAAGTTCGTTTCTTTTTCATCGTTTTTCGTCTCCAATTTTTATTACTCCTATCATAACAAAATCATTGCAGAAGCGCCAATTTTGGATTTTTTTTAATAAAAAAGCAAAGTTTTTTGCTTCATAAAAAAACGTAATCTTAAAAATTGTTTTTTCCGTTATTTTGTAATATAACTTTAAACGAAAAGATACAAGCAATTTGATACACTTTATTGTAGAATGAACTTATTATCAGGGAGGGATTAATTGGCATGTCGAACACGATTTATGTACATATTGATACAACCAGCAATGCCGTTTCGACTCGCGGAGTGGATGCTCAAGATTTCAACAAGAGCATCGTTCACCAGCCAAAAAATCTGTTGTTGCTTGATCCCTCTAGTGAATTTGAGTCGCATACAGGGCTAAAGATTATCCGAGGCATTGAAGATGTCCACCTTTTCTTTCAACAACTCAACCGCGGACGGATCACAGAAGAAATCAAATGGATCGACTTTAATGATTTAGAAATGGTAAAGGAGCTAACACCGCTAGAAATTTCAGAATTGTTATATTTTGGGCATATGAAAACGCATCTTCATTCTCCGTTTTTCTACAAACTGCAAAACAACTTTGTTTATTTCGACCTCAAAGATCAGCGTTCCCGTGTTTACTACCGCTACCTGGAAGAATATTACCGAATTTTAGCTGACAAAATCACGCACATCGTTCTAGAAAAAATAAATGATCGACTTTCTTTCTTCAAAAAGCCTACTCCGGTCTCTAAACTTGATTTAAATCTTCTCAAAGACTTGCGGGGGGTCATGCAGGAAGGAATCATCTTATGTTTCCATCAAGAACAATTGGTCGATAAAACCTACACAATCCCGATTTACTTAGTCGAGGAATCTGGGCTCAAAAATAGTCACCTCTCTCTGAAAGAAGACTATCAAGTGGCAACGCTTCGCTACTTTGCAAATAAAAAAGAATGGCAGTTGGAATTGGATCAAGATGATCTAGCTTTTGGTTTTATCGATAAAAAATGACTTGCTCTCCTATTTTGATTTTGGAGAACAAGTCTTTTTTTACGCAGTCCGATTTAAATAATCGTCCTTAGGTACAAATACCTCTGGGGATGTTCGATAAGCAATTAGTAAGATAATTGCCGTGACGATTGCCGTAGCAAGTCCGCTGGCGGTATTCATTACCAGAGAGAAAAGCCAAGGTTTCATCCCCCAGAGAGCATATGCGCCCCAGTAAACCCAACCGGCAAGGAAATGCCAAAAATAACGAGCAAATGCGCCTGTGAATGTTGCTTGTACAAGTAGTCGTTGCACGCTACCCTTCGAACCATTTCTAATCGCCAAATGAATTTTATTTGCATAAAGTCCGGCAAAACCCACAAATGTAAAAGCAAATGGGTACTCAATCAATACTTGAAGAACACTCAAAAACCAGACTTTACCTAATGGGAAATGCAGCAATCCCCAAACCAATCCGGCCATTAATCCTGGCTTCCAGCCTCTACGGATAGCAAATATTGTTAATGGAATCTGTCCTAAAGAAATTGAAAAACTACTTCCAAAGTCTAAAGGAATCAGCGATAGTACCATCGCCAGTGCCGCCATAATCGTTCCCTCTATCCAAATTTTTGTACCATTTCCCACAAAAAAACTCCTCCTTTAGAATCATCACAATTCACAAAGGAGAAGTGTTAGACACTTCAACTCGTCACAATTCCTACGTTCGCATGATCGAAACAGGTACGAAGGGTTTAGAGTACTCTCATTCTCAGCCTTTTCAGACTCCCCTTTGTGATTAGATTCTATTTTATTTTGCTTGCACTGCTGCAAGTCATCTTCAAGAATACCACAAAATAAAAAAAAGAAAAGAAAACTCGCTCTGATAAAAAAAGAAACATCTCAACCGCGTCTAGACGAGATGCTTCTTTTGGGTTATCATTTTTAAATCGATAATTTTGATTCAAACAGTGGACTAACAGGTTTATTCTCATGGATTCGTTTGATTGCTTCTCCCATCAATGCACTAACACTGATTTCGTCAATTTTTTCAGATTTACGATCTTCTGGCAAGAAAATTGAATCAGTAACTACTAAGTGCTCGATAGCTGAATCTTCGATCCGTTGCAAAGCAGGTCCTGATAAAACAGGATGAGTACATGAAGCATAAACACTTTTTGCACCAGCTTGTTTTAATGCGTTCGCTGCTAGAGTAATTGTTCCGGCCGTATCGATCATGTCGTCGATCAAGACACACGTTTTGCCTTCTACGTGACCAATGATATTCATTACTTCAGCAACATTTGCTTTTGGACGTCGTTTATCAATGATCGCAATTGGTGATTTCAAGAATTCTGCTAATTTACGCGCACGAGTCACTCCGCCGTGGTCTGGTGAAACGACTACAACGTCATCTCCTTGAATATCTCTTTCCAAGAAATAATTAGCAATCAATGGTGCACCCATCAAGTGATCTACAGGAATATCAAAAAAACCTTGGATTTGTGAAGCATGTAGATCTAAGGTAACCATACGATTTGCGCCAGCTTTTTCGATCATGTTCGCCACCAATTTAGCAGTGATTGGTTCGCGGGAACGAGCTTTACGGTCTTGTCTCGCATAACCATAGTAAGGCATCACTACATTGATTGTTTTCGCACTTGCACGTTTCAAGGCATCAATCATGATCAGTAGCTCCATTAGGTTATCGTTTACTGGACTGCTTGTGGATTGAATAACATAGACATGTGAACCACGGATACTTTCTTCAATGTTAACTTGAATCTCGCCATCGCTAAATTGGTTCACTGAACACTTACCTAATTCCACACCTACTGCAGCTGCGATTTTTTCAGCTAACGGACGATTAGAATTCAGCGAAAAAATCTTCAATCTTGGATCAAAATAATGATTTGACATGAGAACCTCCACTTTCTTTGCGTTCATCTGGCAAAAAGACTACTAGTTCACCAGAATCTTCTTCCTAGTAAATAGTAGTCATTTTTGCTAAATAAATCAAGTCATTTCGCAGTTTCTTCATTCAAATAAGGCAATTTTTTTGCATAGCCTTCTTTGTTTTCCTGCCTTGCTCGGGCAATCGCCATGCTATGTTTAGGAATATCTTTTGTGATTGTAGAGCCAGCAGCGATCATGGTTTCTTCCTCAATCTGCAATGGCGCCACTAAATTCGAACCAGAGCCGATAAAACAATTGTCTCCGACAACTGTCTTGAATTTATTTTTGCCATCATAATTTACAAAGACGACGCCGCAACCAACATTGATATTTTTCCCTAGCGTTGCATCTCCGACATAAGAGAGATGCCCTACTTTTGTTCCCTCACCGATCGTTGCATTTTTTATTTCTACGAAATTACCAATATGGGCTCTTTCTTTAATGTCTGCTTTTGGACGCAGATGTGCATTTGGTCCGACATCTGCCCCGTTGTAGATTCGACTTTCTTCCACCACAGATGCCTTGATCGTTACATCATCACCGATTTGACTGTCTATGATTTGAGAAGATGCAGTGATGACACAGTCTTCACCAATTTTCGTTGCACCTTTGATGACGACACCAGCTTCAATCAGTGTGTCTGCTCCAATTTCCACGCCATCATCAATATAAGTAGTATCAGGGTCAATCAATGTCACGCCATTGCGCATATGCTGCTGATTGATACGCTTGCGCATCAAACGATTCGCTTCTGCCAGCGCTAATCGATCATTGACTCCTAACGACTCATTGAAAT
Source organism: Enterococcus sp. RTP21361st1_A6_RTP21361_211029 (assembly GCF_040910045.1). Lineage (NCBI taxonomy): Bacteria > Bacillati > Bacillota > Bacilli > Lactobacillales > Enterococcaceae > Enterococcus > Enterococcus sp. RTP21361st1_A6_RTP21361_211029. Next base: position 29,464 of record NZ_JBDGBK010000017.1, read on the forward strand.
CATCCGTTTGATAAGCAGCTACAATCTTCCCTTCTGCTTTCAAGATCTCAATAATATCTGTTAGATAATATTCCCCTTGTGCATTATCGGTATCTAATTTTGCCAATGCATCAAATAATAATTCATTGTCAAAACAATACGTTCCCGTATTGATTTCTTGGATCATCGCCTCTTCCACAGAGGCATCTTTTTGTTCCACGATTTTTTCTACGACACCCATTTGGTTGCGTACAATCCGACCATATCCGGTCGGATCTTCAGCTTGCGCAGTTAAAATCGTTGCTGAGGCTTTTTGTTCCTGATGGAACTCAAAAAGATTATTCAATGTCTCAGTCGTTAACAAAGGGGTGTCTCCACTGATTACTAACGTTGTTCCCCGTTTTTCTCTTAAGAAAGGCTCTGCTTGAACAACTGCATGGCCAGTTCCTAACTGTTCTGCTTGTAAAGCATACTCACTGCGGTCCCCTAATTGTTGCTTGACCATTTCTGCTCCATGTCCGACGATTGTTACGATTGCATCAGGTTCTGTCTCCACTACGCGATTCATGATATGTTCTACCATAGGTTTTCCGCAAACGGGATGCAAAACCTTGTATAACTTGGATTTCATTCTAGTACCTTTGCCTGCGGCAAGTATAATTGCAAAACGTGATTCCACGTGTTCCACTCCTATCGATTCCGACTGATTGATTTCTGTATATGTCCAGTTTAGCCCAACTAAGGATGGTTTTCAATATATAAGGAAAAACACAACTAGACCAATTAAAAAAGACTGATTCAAAATCAGTCTTTTGTTTCAAAATAATTCCCCGGCACGACCGAGATCGTTTTCGTCTGAGTATCAACGTCTTCAACAAACAGCAGCGAACTATAATCAGAAATAGCACGTTTTCCTTTGAATTTAGCTTCCGCAAAAACCGTTATGCCAACAAGTTCAGCTTCAAATTCTTCGATCAAGCTCTTCATACCGTTCACAGTGCCGCCGCCTTTCATAAAGTCATCTACGACTAAGACTTTGGAACCGCGTTTTAAGCTACGCTTTGATAATTCCATTTTCTCGATTCGTTCAGATGACCCAGAAACATAGTTCACGCTGACTGTTGACCCTTCCGTAATTTTAGAATCTCGCCGAACGATCACAAAGGGAACATTTAAATAATAAGATACCGCTTGTGCGATTGGCACTCCTTTAGTAGCAACAGTCATGACTGCATCAATTTGTTTATCCAGATACTTCGAAGCAATGATACGGCCTACTTGCCGCAGTAGCTCAGGTTCTCCAAGCAAATCCGAGAGATAAACGTAACCACCAGGCAGCAGTCGATCTTGCTCAGAAAGGCGTTCCGCTAACCCTTCAACATAGGCATAGGCTTCTTCTTTTGAAATCTCAGGCACAAAAAAAACACCGCCAGCTGCACCTGGAATTGTATCGAGAGTTCCCGTACCACGTTCTTTGAAGGTCTTTTTGATAATCGCTAGATCTTCACTGATCGATGATTTAGCAGAAGCATAGCGTTTTGAAAAAAATGACAATGAAATCAATTCATGCGGATGATTCAATAAATAATGTGTCATATCTATCAATCGTTCACTTCGACGAATTTTCACACATGCCCACTCCTTTAATTTATTCGTCTTATTATAAGGCTTTTTGCGTATAAATGCGAGCATTATCTTGAAAATCTAAAGAATTGTTCGCTTTTCATTCAATCAAAGAAAAAAAGAAACGAAAAATTTTCGTTTCTTATCGTTTTAACCGTTGTTTTCGTTGGAAAAGAATGACAATACGCTTGACCACATTGATGACTAAAAACAAACCGATAAATACTAATGTGATCGTAGCGCCTGGAGGTGTATCGAGATAAAAAGAGCTAGTCAATCCCGACAGCATACCGAATAGACCAATCAAGACACTGATCAAAATCACCGCATTAAAACTCTTGCCTAAACGCATACTGATTGCAGCTGGCAATACCATAATCGCAGAAATCAGTAACGCACCAGCGATGGGAATCATCATAGCGATAGCAATCCCTGTCAAAACATTAAAAAGCATCGACATTATCCGCACTGGCAAACGGTCTACATGAGCCGTATCCTCGTCAAAAGTCAGGACATACATCGGACGTTTGAATAGAAAGAAGAGAACGAATACAGCTAAAAATAAAAAGCCTAGAAACCAAACTTGATCCTGAGTAATGGTCACGATGGAACCAAAGAGATAGGATTGGATACTGGTCGCTGAGTTTCCTCCACTCAGATTCATAAGGACCAATGCTAATGCCAAACCGCCTGACATCAAAATCGCAATTGAGATCTCTGAATAACTCCGATAAAGTGTTCGTAAATATTCCAAAATGACCGCGGCGATGATTACGATTAATAAGGTCGTGAGATCTGGATTCAAATTAAGAAAAAAGCCTAATGCTACACCAGCTAATGAAACATGTGAGAGTGTATCGGCCATCAAAGACTGTCTTCGGATCACAAGAAACACACCTAGCATCGGTGCGATTCCGGCAATAAAAATTGCAGCCAAAAAAGCACGCCTCATGAATTCATATGAAAGCAACGCCATGGTGAATCCTCCTTTCGAACCAACCGAATTTGTCGATCCGCATACTCCTTAATATCTTCGTGATCGTGGGTGATCATCAAAATCGATTTCCCATGATCGTGTGCATTGTGACGCAGTAATTCATAAAATAAATTTCGTGATTGCTCATCCATCCCTGTCGTTGGTTCATCCAAAATAAATAAATCTGGATCAGTCGCAAAGATACGTGCTAAACTGATTCGCTGTTTTTGCCCTCCGGACAGTTCGCCAATCCGTTTTTTGCGCATTTCCCACATACCTACTGCATCCAATGCTCGCCGAACATGTTCATGATCCCGCTTTGTCAGCTTCTTAAACCATCGGTCTTTCGGATAACGGCCAGATTGGACCAATTCTAAGACTGTACTTGGAAAGCCTACATTGAACGAGGCAATCTGTTGTGGAATATAGCCTACACTTAGCTTTTGTCCTTCTCTGTTTTTGGTAGCCAGTATTACTTCTCCCTTTGATGGTTTCAACAACCCTAATGTTGCTTTAATCAAGGTAGATTTTGCAGCCCCATTTTCTCCTGTTAGAATGACGAATTCCCCATCTTCAACAAAATAAGAGATATCCTCTAATACAGGCTCATCATCATAATAAAACGTTAGTCCTTTTACATCGATATAACGCACAGATGTGCCTCCTTACTTGATACTTTTTTGTAAAGCTTGCAGATTTTCCTTCATTACTATGAGATATGTTTCTCCATCACTAATCTGTTTTTCCGTCAAACTTTCTAACGGATTCAATACAGCCAATTCAACCCCAGTCTCATTCGCTAAAGTTTCCGCGACTTTAGAAGAAGCATTTTCTTCAAAATAGATAACTTTGACTTGATGATCCTCAACATATTCTTTTAGCTCTGCTAACCGACTAGGAGTTGGTTCTTGATCTGGAGATAATCCAGCAATCGATTCTTGGACTAGATCATATTGTTTTGCCAAATATCCAAAAGCGGCATGTTGTGTGACAAATGTTCGATTGACCGCATCTTTCAAAGCAGCAGTGTACTCTTGATCCAATGCGTTCAATTGCTCAATATAAGCAGCGGCATTCTTTTTAAATGTAGCTGCTTTCGTTGGAAATTTCTCGCTTAACTGATCTCGAATCGTTTCAACTTCTTTGATTGCCATTACTGGATCTGTCCACACATGCGGATCTAATTCATGGGTATGGGCGTCTGTCCCATGTTCTGCTTCTGCTTCCGTTTCTCCATGGTCTTCATTTTCAGCTAAATCAATCTCTTTGGCCGCTTCGATCACAACTGTTTTGTCAGTATCGATCGAATCTGTCATTGTTGGCACCCATGTTTCCAATTCCGGACTATTGTACACAAAAGCATCTGCATCCATAATTTTTGCCATATCTTTCGCACTAGGTTCATAATCATGGGGTTCTGTGCCCGCCGGTATAAGCAAAGATACTTTACCTGTATCTCCAACAACCTCTTTGGTAAACTCATACATTGGATAAAAAGTCGTAATAACCTGCAAATCCTGACTTTCTTCTGCGACTTGTTCTGATCCTTTTCCGCAAGCCCCTAATAAAACAGTACTGGTAAGCAAAAATAGAGCTAGTAATTTTTTCATGATGATTCCTCTTTTCTTATTAAAACGGAACTAATCCGATTTATCAGCAAAAATTACTCTACCAAAGGAAACCTCATTCGTCAAGACAAATCGTATGTTTTCCGATTTAGAGCGTTCCTCTGCCAGTAAATCGGAAAACATGGGAAAATTGATTCATATATCCGCTAAGCAAAAAACAGATGTCACATTTTTTGAATGTGTGCATCTGCTTTTTAATTTGTCCTTTTGTTTCCTACTATTTTAATGTGCGAACTAGATAAACCTCTTCACAAAAACCTTTTAAAGCATTATACACTCGCTGAGCCCGTGAGTATTTCTGGCACAAGGCAAAAACAGTCGGTCCACTTCCAGTCATCAGTGCCACATCCGCACCATATTTCATCATTCGTTCCTTGATTTGTTGTACGACTGGATGCTTAGGAATCGTGATCGATTCCAAACTATTTCCCATTGCAGCAATCATTCGTTGATAATCTTCAGCAAGAATTGCATCAGAAAGTTCTTGAATATCTGGATGATGCAACTGATCTAGATCAACTTCTTGAAAAATTTTACCTGTTGAAACACTTAGTCGGGGCTTGACTAAGACCACCCAGCACTGCGGCATCGGGCGCAACGGCGTGACTTTCTCTCCTTTACCAGAGATGAACGCAGTCGTTCCATAAATGCAATAAGGGACATCAGTACCTACTTCCATTCCTATATCGATCAATTCCGGCATCGTCAGACCTAATTGCCATAAGCGGTCCATCCCCCTTAGCGCTGCTGCACAATCTGTACTGCCACCGCCAAGGCCTGCTGCTACAGGGATATTTTTCGTGATCCGAATCAAGATACCTTTATTGATACCATAGCGTTTTTTGACAATACTGGCTGCTTGATATACATTATTGCGTTTATCGATCGGCAAGAAGGCCTTATTGGTTTCGATAATGATTTTATCTTCTTCTAGCTCTTCCATTATCAGACGGTCGGCTAGATCAACACTGGACATCACCATTTCCAATTCATGGTAACCGTCTGCTCGCTTACCCAAAACATCAAGTCCTAGATTTATCTTAGCAGGCGCTTTTTCAATAATTTCCATCTTATTCACCCAATCATCTGATAGTTAACTAGTTCTATCATAGCAGATTCTTTAGAGATAGTTGAGATATTTCTCCTGTTTTTGATCTTTATCAGCTTTTGGGTTGCTCTTTGAAATCGTTCCTCGTAAAATAAGAGTAACAAATTTGATCAAGAAGGCAGGGGAAATTATGGCAAATCTAATTCCTAGAGATCTACCTGGTGGAGAAGAACTATTAGGCAAATTGATGAACAGTTTCTGGCAAGAACGACAAATGAATACAGATATTAAAGAATATGAAGATCATTATGTAGTCAAAGCTGATCTTCCTGGTATAAAAAAAGAAAATATCCGTGTTAGTTTCGTGAATGATACTCTAACAATTTCTGCTTCCCAAATTGAAGAAAGCGAAGAGAAAGATGATCTTGGTCACTACTTGCGTAAAGAACGATCTAGCAGTGCTTATCAACGTGCATTCACTATACCTGACATTGATGAAGAAGCGATCAAAGCACGGTTCGAAGATGGTGTCCTTTCCTTGAATTTACCAAAGGCAAGTTACAAAGACGCGCCAGGTAAGCATATTCCAATCGAATAATTGAATTATCGCAAAAAGTAAAAAAGACTTCAGAAATATCAGTTTCTGAAGTCTTTTTTGTTGTATTTCTACCTTGCCTTACCAGTTTGACGATAAGCTTGTCGAGTTGTTGCTGTGGGTATTTCTTCTTTTTTGACATAAAGCTTCAAACTATAAGGTTCATGATATTTTACATCATTTTTGACAAAATCTCCGCCAGTAATGAACAACCCAACTGGTTCCAAAGCTTTTTCCCCGTTCCAATAAATACGGCCAATTGTTGTTAAGTCACTATAGCTCGTACCAATTTGCAACGAGTATTCAGAATCTGACCGTTGTTTGACAAAGTAGTAGGGATAAAGGGTATTTTTAGGAATCACAAATCCTTGTGCGATAGCATTCGTTGCTAATTCATCTTTTGAAATGAGTTTCTGTAAATAGTCAGCCAATACCAGTTGATAGTCTTCTTCAAAATCAATAACTGCTTTCTCTGTTGATAAACGATCGATTTGTGTGGTGCTAATTTTTTCTCCTTCAATATTGAATACTTCATCAGGTAAATACTTCACAAAAAGCTGAGTAATATCTACCTTAAGATTTTTATCAAAAAAGTAATAAAAAATATTTAGAACCCAGAAATAGAGCAACACGCAGAATCCTATCCCGTATAAAGCCATCTGTAAATAATTTTGATTGAGATAGAGACCATAAACAATACGCAGAATATAAGCCGTTGGAATCAAACTAAGTAATGTATAGGCCCGATTCAAGTATTTAGGACTAATATCCAGATAACCTAAGAACTTATGAATCCCATTGATCATATCTAATAAAAAAGTCATTTATTCACCTACTCATTTTCTTGATCCTCATTGATGACTGCTTCTTGGTCAGCCGCATTCTGATCCTGACTTGACGGCGTCGTTTCCTCGCTTTGCCCGTTCTCTGAAGAAGGGACATCTGTAGCTGGTGGTGTAGAGCTATCCTCTATCGAAGATGAAGGAACAGTTCGCTGATTATTTGTTGTGGAAGATGTAGTGCCTCCATGATCTTCAGCTGATGTTGAAGGTTCTGTGCTTTCAGACACAGATTGACTGTCTACCGATTGCGAGTGACTAACATCGCTGGTTTCGGTCGTTTCAGTAATCTCAGTCGAGTGACTAGTTCCATTTGACTGCCGATAGCTACTGGAATTCACAACACCAGTTGCAGTAGCGATGATGGTTGAAATGGTCAAGAGAGCAATTGGTTTCAAAATAGGAGGTACTTTTCGCATAATTTTCCATCCTTGTCTTGATTCTTATCTTTTTTGCACTCATTGAGTACTTACTTTCTTTATAGTTCTTTCCTTGGAAATGGTCAAGACTACGAAGGATTAACGGAACAGATTTAAAAAAAAGTAAAAATGTTTTCGGTTACAAACAAAAACTAGCTTCTGCTAGGCTCTAAATAAGAAATTCGTAAAACTTTTGTACAGAACGAGTTAACGCAGAGTGATAATCCACTATCAGCTCTTTTAATAAGATCGATTCTTGTAGCTCAAATGGCTCAGTCAATTCTAAAGTGATCCGAGCACCGTCGATGAAATAAGCATAGGACAGTTCATCATCAGACAATTCGGCTAGTTGATTGCTCCACTCTTCGAAGAATTTCTCCGCGAGCACATCTCCAACTTCCTCAAGAACAGGTTGGAGAGTCTCTTCTACTTGATAAAAAGGTCGTGACAAAATAGATGCCGTTGTCTTTGAGTGGGTTGTATTTTGAAAATCCAAATAAAGCAAGTCAATGTAGTCTTCTTCTTCACCTGTTTCTTCCAGCCATAGAATGCCTTGCTTGACCAATGAGACACATGTAGATTCTACTTCCTTTGATAATTCTATAGTAGCATCTTTGAACCTCAGATTCTTTTCGACTATTTGCTCTTCACCCATAAATTGCAAGACAGCTTTTTCAAAAACGAGCGGCTCATCTGTAATAAATAATTGAATTGTTGCCATTTTTTTCTCTCTTTCTTTTTTATCTAATTTATTTTTGCTCTAAACAGATTATTTGTCAGCGGTATGAATCTTCGTTAGCATAGAAATTGAAGATGAATAAAAGCTAATTTTTAAGGAGGAGATTTGATGAGTAAAATTGCCACTATCATTACCGATCTAGTTGAAGATATTGAAGTAACCTCACCAAAAGAAGCACTGGAAAATGCTGGACATGAAGTTGTCATTATCAGTAATGAAGGCGTGGACACTGTCACAGGAAAAAAAGGAACCACTTTTGCAGTTGACGCGTCTATTGATACAATCAATTTTTCCGATTTTGATGCTTTGTTGATTCCTGGTGGCTTTTCTCCAGACCAATTACGTACAGATGAACGCTATGTCACTTTGACCAAAGAGTTTCTGACATCTGAAAAACCAGTTTTTGCTATCTGTCATGGACCTCAACTCTTTATTCAAACCGGATTGACAAAAGAATTAACATTGACTGGCTATGATTCCATTCGTCCAGATTTAACATATGCAGGTGCTACTGTCAAAGATGAGCCTGTGGTGATTGACGACACGCATCATTTGATCACTAGTCGTAATCCTGATGATTTGGATGCATTTAATCAAGCCATTACAACAGCACTTGAAGGCAACAAATAAAGCCTAAATTTTAAACGAAGAACTCACAAATAGGGTGTACGAATATCGTACTCCCTATTTTTCTATCCTTTAGCGATTTTACCTGCTGTTTTTGTTCGCAAGTTCTTTTAATTAATATTTCTATTCATCCATAGAAATGTCAAAACCATCAAATATCTCACCATCATAATATTTAAGTAATTCATCGAGTGATAGCAAAGAAGAAGTCATCTCCTCTTCTTCCGTTTGTTGGTGTTTTTCCCAATAGATCTGATAGGCTTCCGCCAATTGTCGATAGACATCTTTCCGTGAACCACCTTCTGCCTGCAGCATTGGCAATTCTCGAATAAACGCACTATAACAAGGACGACCATCTTGCCAACTGATAGGTAATTCAATCACATGTAGTTGGGCTTCTTCAAACCATCTCTCCATCCCGATCCCTCATTTCTCCCTTTATTATCACGTGAATGATTCAGAAGGTCAAACTTCCTGTCAAAATAGACTAAAAAACACTGGCTACCGATGGCTTATCCATGATTTGGAATAGCAATCGGCAGCCAATGATCATGCAGCTACATAAGCATATTTTTCAATGTTTTGTTTGATCTTCTCAATGATTCTCTGATCCTCTACACCTGTGACTTCTGTGATCACTTGAGAAAGATTAGCTGCTTCCAATAACTCTCTCAATTGTTGACTTTGCTCGTCCTCAGGATCATGATAGTTGAAAATCATACCAATCGTTTCATAGAGATGGAACGGTTGCACATTTCTCATTTGCAATTCAAGGACGGGGCGGATAAATCGTTCTTGTGCGCTTAATTTTCGCAAAGGGGTGCGGGCTACTCGAGCAATAGCATCCGAAATGTAGTTATTTTTGAATCGTTGAATAATTTTTTCAATATACTGTTCATGTTCATCAGGATCAAAATCCCATTTGGCGACTAAAAGTTGACCAGTTTCTTCTAGAACGGATTTCAGCTGAATCACAACTAGATGGTCACGCATGGCTTCATCGATGGTCTCATAGCCTTGTAGAGCTCCTGTATAAGCTACTGTAGCATGACCTGTGTTCACACTAAACAATTTACGCTCGATATAAGGTTTCAGATCTGGTACGTATTGTACGCCTTGTAGACGAAGCACTGATTTCATTGCTGTTTCTTGAACTACCCACTCACAAAATGGTTCTACTTGAACCAACAAAGGATCATCATGTTGTTGCATCGGAACAATGCGATCCACTGCTGCATCTGGAAAACCAACACTATTCTCCAGGTAAGCGAGTTGTTGGCTATACTTTTCTACTTCCTCTTTTAGAAAAGTGGATCCACCGATCATATTTTCGCAAGCGATGACATCAATTGCTTGCTCCTTTTTCTTGATTGCTCGCTGATCCAGCCCTTTTGCAATGAGCGGTGCAATGCGAGGCAATACTGCAGGACCAATGGCAGTGGTTAAAATATCGGCTTCGACAATTGCTTGAACAACCGCATCCGGTTCTTTTGCGTTATTGATTCCTGTCACGTGTTCAATAAAAATCTGTTCGCGGTTCTCATCTGCTAATTCAATTGTATAGGATTTACGTTGCTGAAGCGCAGCAATAATCGTTTCATTTACATCAACAAAGGTTATTTCAAAACCGTTTGCTGCCAAAATCTCTCCGATAAACCCTCGACCAATATTCCCTGCACCAAAATGAACTGCTCTCATCTTTTTCCCCTCCTATGCCACTGTTAGATTAGCGGCGACTTCTTCTTTGCTCAAAGCATCCGCTAATTCGACCACATTATCGATATCGCTACAGAAGAGAGCGATTTGTTGTACCAACTGCAAATGATCTTCACCTATTCCAGCAATGCCAAATAATACCGTAACGATTTTTTCATCCTCATCTGTCCCGAAATTTACGCCTTCAGGCACTTGAACAATGCAGATACCAGATTTTTTGACATATTTTTTTGCTTCATCTGTCCCGTGTGGTATAGCTATGAAATTCCCCATGTAGACAGATAACATTGCATCTCGTTCGATCATAGCGTTGACGTATTCCGGATCAACATATCCGGCCTCAACAAGTTTTTTCCCACAATAACGAATCGCTTCTTCTTTGTTCGCAAACTGTTGATTCAGCTCAATCATTTCTTTTTCTAATAGTTTCATTTTTCTTCCTCCTTAAAGAGCTTCTTTAAGTGTTGTGATTACACGCTGGTAGTTTGACGTTCGCATCAAATTGCTGACAGATAGATGGACTGCATCTGGTGCTAGCGACCGCGCTTGCTTTGTCAGCTCTTCTTTGGTAATTACCAATGATGAAGCATCCGCTTTTAGATTATCGATATGAACCTTTTTAAGTGATAAAGAGAGAGATTCTTTCGCTAATAAGTCTTGAAAAACCTTTCTCGCCATGGTCGCTGAGCCTTCACGATCGTCATGGGCAAGAATAACTTCATGAATGCCCTTTAATTCCTCTAGAGGCAGTGGCTTATAATTTACTGCTTTCGTTTTTTTCTCTTCCTCAACTCCTGAGCCTGACAATGTGGCCACGATCTCATTATATTTAGGAGAATTCAAAAAATTTTCTACAGCAACAAATGTTGCATTTGGTGCTTTTAATTTTGCCCGCTCTTGTAACTCTTTTTGTGTCACAATCAATGTATGCGCATCATCTGTCAGATTATTGATTGCTTGATTAGTGACTTGTTGAGCCAAACCAGCATCTTTAACTTTCTTACGCAAAATGGAAGCCCCCATTGCACTTGAACCCATACCAGCATCGCAGGCAAAAATAATCTTCTGAATGCCTGTTAACGATTCTAGAGCCACTCCTTTTGAACGCTGTTTTGCTTGGTGTATTTCCTGTACCTTCTCATCAAAATTATCTACAGTGTCTTTGGCATCGGCTTTTAGAATTGCTGCCGCCACAAGAAACGATATGGTTGCTCCAACAGCAATCCCTGCTAAAACAGAGACGACACTCATCACCGAATTCAACGGTGTCATCGCTAAAATAGCAATAATCGAACCTGGAGAAGCTGGTGCCCTTAAACCTGCACCTAATAATTGAAAAGTGAAACTCCCAGAAACACCTCCTGCAATAACAGCTAAAAACATTAATGGCTTCATCATCACATATGGGAAATAGATTTCATGAATACCACCTATAAAGTGGATAATGATTGCTCCTGGAGCAGATGATTTTGCCGCGCCTTTGCCAAAGAAAGTGAATGCTAATAAAACACCTAATCCAGGCCCTGGGTTTGCCTCTAATAAATATAGAATTGATTTACCAAACTCGCTTACTTGTTCCGTACCTAATGGAGTCAGAATTCCGTGATTGATGGCATTATTCAAAAATAGGATTTTGGCAGGTTCAATAAAAATATTTGCTAATGGAATCAGATGTGCATTGACAATCACTGCAACGCCTGCTGCCATTACTTCTGTCAATGTGTTTACAACAGGTCCAATGACAACAAAGCCTAACAGAGCCAAAGCAAAACCTAGAAGACCCGCAGAAAAATTATTGACTAGCATCTCAAAGCCTGCCCGCACTTTATCTTGAAAAAATTCATCAAACTTCTTAATCGTATATCCGCCTAATGGCCCCATAATCATTGCACCTAAAAGCATTGGGATGTCTGTTCCCACAATGACCCCCATTGTAGCGATTGCCCCAACAACTGCGCCCCGATCTCCAGCAATTACTTTCCCGCCCGTGTATCCAATCAGTATCGGTATTAGATAAGTCAGCATCGGACCGACCATTGAAGCAAAGGATTCATTTGGCAGATAGCCATCTGGAATAAAGAGAGCCGTTAACACGCCCCATGCAATCAATGCGCCAATATTGGGCATTACCATACTCGACAATGTACTACCTAGTTTTTGGACCCTCGACTTTAAAGACGCATTCCTGTCTGCTTGTACTTGTTCCATCTTCATTCTCCTCCCAACTTGTTTTTACACCTTGATTGTAGGCGCTTTCCGAAAGCTTCGAAAGTCGTACTTTGTCACAGGAAACTGTGCCAAAATTTGTCTCTTATCTACAAAAAAAAGCCATGCATAATGCATGACTAATCAATAAATGCCCTTTTCTACTCTTCTAGCGATAGTATTTTTTGGATTTCCTCTATTGTAGCGGCGTCGCTTAATAGTTTTACATTTTGGATATCTGAACAAAAAAAAGCAATTTCTTGCAAGCATGACAACTGCTTTTCTTTGAGAACAACCACAAACAGAATCGTAGTAACCTTTGATTCTTTTGCATCGCCAAAATCGACACCGTCTGGTACTTGAACAAGACAAATCCCTTCTTCATTAATCCATTTGTCTGCCTCTTCTTCTCCGTGAGGCAAGGCTACAAAGTTTCCTATATAAACACCATATTTTTTGTGTCGCTGAATTAAACTGTTTATATACTGAGGTTGAACCATTTTTTGGTCTACTAAGAATGTACCTATCTCATGCAATGCTTCTTCTGCACTTTGGAATCGCTGATCTAACAAAATATGTGTTGCTGGAATATCCACTATTTTCTCCTCCCCATTATTGTTTGATTTCTTCAATCAAAAGCGTAGCAAGCAATTGATAAATGATGGAAAAATTTCCTGAATTAAATATTTCTGTATTGAGATCATTCATAATGATGGAACCGCTAATCCTCCCTAAGATTTTACTGCTTTGCTCATCGATTGGATAAGGAGCGAGCATAACTAACAAGCGAGTTACGTTAATCTCTTGTTTATCCATCGCATAAAGTGATAGTCCTTGTGATAAATCAAAGATTTTGAAAACTGGTTGCAAAATTTCTGTACTTGACGCATGAAAAAGGGCAAAGTGAGTCTTCGGTATTCCAACAGGGGCTTGTAAATAGCGCTTCACTAATTTATTGGCTACTTTTTTTCTGTCTTGCACTAACGCTTTGGAAAAATGTTTCATCACTTCAGATAATGTTTCTTCTAAGTTGGGGCCATTGTCAATCGTTTGAAGAGTAAACAATTCTAATAAGCGGTTAATCTCCTCAATAAATGCTAGAACATCTTCATAGGTATCTTCCCTAGTAGAAACTGGCGTAGGTATTGCATGAGAAAGTCTCTTTTTCTGACTAAGCAGACGAAATTCTTCTTTTAGTTCCTGAATGTCTTCTTCCAATAAAATAGGAGATACTAGCTTATATTTTCCTCGATAACCTGGCAACAAAGATGTGGAAATCACCAAGTCGTAGTTGCCCTCAATTTTATCCTGTTCGATATCCCCCACACGGAAAAAAGTAATTTTATTGATAAATGGAAATTGCTTTCTTAGCTGCATCTCTAACAAACTAATTGAAGCCAGTCCGCTTGGTGATACACCTGCAATATTGACTTCCATCACTTTAGGATTCTTTTCTAATGAGTTTGCGAAGTGCAATACCATATAGGCAATTTCTTCTGTTGAAAACTGCTGTTGTGGGAAAACAAGCGGTAAGCTTAAACGGATTGCTTCTGCAATTTCCTCATATTGTTTCATTATTTTTTCTAAAATTGGATTGTTTAGATGGTTCTCTTCCAAAATCGCTCGGGTCATTACCCCAGAAATATGTGTTAGCAACATTTTATATAAAATTTCATCTTCAAAAAAATCAACCTCAGTGTGCTGGCTAATCAGTTCGATCAACCGTTTTACCTGATATGCCAAAGTTGTATCAAAATTCTCTTCAAAAAAATCGCGGTCAAAAGAATTAGAAAAATCCCCTAATAAAATCGCAAAAAAAACTATTTCATTAACCGAATACAACCGCTTCGTTTGTTCAGCAACTTGAGCAAAAATCTGTTTAGCTACCTTTAGCAAATCTTTGTTGATTTGACTTGGATAACTTTCTTCCTCTACTGAGAATCCTGTTGCTACTCGCTCCATGGCTAAAGCAAGCATAATACCAATAAAAGCCAACTTGCGATCACTTAACTCAGGATATTTAGATTCAACCACTTCTCTTATAAGATCTTGCGCTAAAATCAAGTACTGTTTTTCAATAAACTCAAATAAAAAATGCGCCGTTTGTTCTGCTTCAGGAAAATGAAAAAACTGGTATTCATTTATTTCCATCATCAACGTATTCGCTGCTACTAAACGTCGATGTTTTTCTGGTCCTTTGAGCTCATATCCTTGATTACGGACAATTGTCAACGGAAGACGCGCCAAACTTTCTTCTAATTGTTTAATATCAGAAAAAAAAGTAGTATTACTGATTTGATAGAGCTCTAAAAAACGATGGCTACTAATCGGCTTAGCAGTAGTTGCTAATTGCAGCAAAATCCTATGTTGTCGCTCTATTGACGCAAACTCTTGGGATGGATCAGACATAATTGCTTCTTGCAGCTGAGTGATACTATTCCCGACAATGACTCGAAAATGTCCACGACCTTCTTTTTCTAAGGATGCCCCTACAGTACGCAACGAATTCTCTAAATTGGCTAATTCGCGGTAGACAGTCCGCTTACTTACTTTCAAAAGCTGCATCATTCGGTCCATAGAAACAGGACTGTTACTGTTCATTAGCTCAGTCAACAAAATAGTTTCACGCTTAGTCAAGAACATAGGCGACTCCTTCTGTCATCAATTGACGATATTTGGAAGTTGTCACTAAATCATCGACAACTAAGTGGGTGACATTTGTTAATGCAGCCATTTGCTGAAAATCTTTTTGAACGATATATAATGCCTCTGGATTAAACTGGGTTGTCTCAATATCTTCTTTCTTTACCTCAATAGGTATGGCTAATTCATTGGCAATTTTACGAACGATTGCAACAGCCATCGTTTGAGCGCCTCTTTTCTTGCCTTCATACAAAAAAATCAATGTTGGGATTTTTTCCCCAACTTTAAAAGAAACATTTGCTACCGTTTCTTGCTCTTGCTTTAAAAGTTTAACTAGTGTTTCATACTCTGATTCCGCTAAAAAGTTACTCAAGAAGTAATGTTGTGCTTGAGGTGTCTTTGTTTGAGCTAAAGCACCAAGCCCTGATTGGGTAATAACTAAAAGATCTTCTCCATCCTTCAACTGATAAATTGAATTATAATCGACAGGTATGGAAATGGCTGCTTCTTCTAAATGTTTAGTTAATAAACTTGCCCCAATTGCGCTAGATCCCATCCCCGCGTCGCATGCAACGATAATTCTCTTTACTTTATCCATACATATTGTTCCTTCCGTACTTTTTTCATTCACTGAGTGATAGGTCAAAACAAAATAGGCAACAAAAAAAGAAACAAGCGTGCTTACCAATACTCCAGCTAATACGCCTGACCACATGTGATTTGGCGTATTTGTTAAGATAGCCAAAATAGAACCTGGTGAAGCCGGTGATCGTAAGCCAACTTTACTCAATTGAAAAATAAATGTACCAGTAGCTCCACCTAAAATCGGTGCGATAATCAATAATGGGTTCATTAAAATAAATGGGAAATAAACTTCATGAATACCTCCTATTGCTTGCACAAATGCAGCAGCAGTCGCCCCATTTCTTGCTTTTTTAGAACCATACCTCATACATGCAAACAAGACGCCTAAACCAGGACCAGGATTGGCTTCAAGCAGAAATAAAATCGACGTTCCATGAATACTGGCGCCTTCAACACCCAACGGCGTAAATAGACCATGATTGATAATATTATTAAAAAAAAGAACCTTTAGTGGCTCCAGAAAAAGATGAATAGCAGGAAATAAATTCTGCTTGAGAAAAAAATCAACTAAATGATAACTTTGTTGACTAAGCTGATCGAGCAAAGGGCCAAATACAAAAAAGTTACATAAAAATAGAAGACCTCCAATTAAGCCTGCAGAAAAATTACGAAAGAGCATCTCATAGCCAGTCTTTACTTTTCGAGAAAAGATATGATCAAAGAATCGAAGCATACCACCCGTTAGCGGACCGATAATCATTGCTCCAAAAACTTGTGGAAATTGAGAGGTTAAAATCATCCCTAAAATTGCAATTGCTCCTGAAACTCCACCTCTTATTGGTTCAACCATTTTTCCGCCAGTGTAAGCAAGCAATATTGGTAAGAGAAAATGTAAAATAGCTTCTTCTGACTTGATCAACCCCCCCTGATCCGCATGTAGTACGGGTACGGCAAACGCAATGACTGCCCATGCAATAAAAATACTTACATTTGGCATCATCATATCAGAAAAATAATGAGTATAGAGTTTTAAAAATTGAATTGTTTGTCCTCTGTCTTTTATTCCCTTCATCCTCCTCACCTACCTAACACTAGTATAATTTGGTTTTCTCTAAAAAGGAATAACCATAGATTATGCTTCCTCCTTTTGAATGTACCAAAAAAGCTGACGAAAAACGTCAGCTCAAGTTATTGCCTTATTTTTACCATTTTTTATTTAATTAACACGCACAGCAAAACTTGGTGCGTAATAAGAGTAGCTGCTAACTGAAACGCTTTGTCCAATGGTAGGTGCATGAATGTATTGTCCCCCACCAAGTGCAATAGCCACGTGGTGCGTACTTCCGCGCGATCCCCAAAATAATAGGTCACCAGCTTTTGCTTCATTGATTGAGATAACCGTGCCAGAATACTCTTGATCATAGGTCACACGAGGTAATGAAATTCCTACTTTTGCAAACACATATTGAGTAAAACCAGAACAATCGAATCCGTTCGGTGTCGTTCCGCCCCAGACATATGGTGTACCAAGATATTTCATTGCTTCTGAAACAATTGCTGACCCGTTTACAGATTGTGAAGGAACGTTTGTATTGTTTTCTGGTTTATTTTCAGGCTTATTTACAATTGTTTCTTGTTTTGGTGTATCATTTTCTACTGAGTCACTTGTTCCGGTACTGTTAGTACTGGAAGATTCATTTGTTGAGCTTGATTCATTTGAGCTTGACTCATACGACGAAGTTGATTCGCCTGTTTTTGTTGTACTACTTGTGCTTGATTCGGCTTGCGCAGCTTCTTCACGTTCTCGAGCTGCTTTTGCCGCTTCTTTTGCGGCAGCAATTCGTGCCTGTTCAGCCTGATAGCTTTCCTTTTGTTTTTCTAGGTCGGCTTTTTCATCTTCTTTAGATGATTGTTGCAAAGCAAGATCTGCTTGCAAAACATTCAAGTCTGCTTGCTTCGATTGAAGTGCTCCTACTTGTTTCTCAAGTTCAAGTTGATTTGCTTCAATTTCTTTTAGTTTTTTATCATTTTCATTTTTTTTCGTTTTAACCGTTTCTTGATCCGCTTTTTGTTGTTGAACCAATTCGTTATTAGCACTAACAATCGTCGTCATAGCTTGAACGCGACCGATAGCATCCGTTAAAGAATCTGCTTCAAGAACGGCATCGATAAAATTGGTGCTTTGTCCATTCACTTGGACATCTCTTGCTTGTTCTTGAATCGCTTTTTCCCGTTTTTCAATACGAACATTCAAGTCGTCGATTTCTTTTTGTAATTTTTCTGAATCAGCATGTAAAGTAGATTGTTGCGTCAATAATGCTTCAGCTTTTTCATTGATAGCTGCAACATCATTTTCCAATGCTTTGATTTGTGCTTGAGCATCAGCTTGTTGATTTTTTAGGTTACTGATTTCTTGATCTTTTTGTTCGATTTTGCTATCAAAGTCGTCTGCCGCGACAAGTGTTGGTGCTACAACTGAAGTAAGCGCAATGGAACTCACTAATATTACTGATAGAATACGTTTTTTCACCCTTCATTCCTCCGCCTGACTTTTCATTGAAAGTTTAAGTTAATTTTAAAATATATAAGAATATCTAAAGTCTTTTTACGATAAAACGATTGTAACATAGATACATGTCAAGCAGATAAAAAGAATGTTACAAACAGATTTCAAATAATCTACCAGATTCGATACAAAACATAACAAAAAAAGGCTCTATAATTTATGGGACTGATGAATCAGAATTGATTCTTCAGCCCCATTTTTATTTTAGGTATTAAAAAACATA
>NZ_JBDGBK010000018.1:0-47686 GCF_040910045.1 Enterococcus sp. RTP21361st1_A6_RTP21361_211029
AAACAACGCATTCACAATTTGCATTAACTTGAAGAAATCGCAAAAAGTTAAACATATGGGTTTAACTTTTTTGTGATTTGACCGATAGTAGAGGGTAGAAGAATGAGAACGGAGGAGAACCTATGAAAATCGAAAGAGGTTACGCAGAATACAGCGACAAGGCCATCAAACGCGATGCGGTCAAACAAGAAAAGCCAACTGCTCCTCAGACAGAAAAAACCGTCGATGTTCAATTGTCCGAAACAGCTCAAGCCATTCAAAAGAGTGCCAATCAAACAGCCAGTCGCAGTGAGCGAGTGGCAGAATTGAAACGAGCGATCAAAGAAGGCACCTACCAAGTATCTGCCGAAACGATCGCCGATAAAATGCTGCAGCAAGATGAAAAGCAGGTCGACTAGATGACAGAGCGGGAATTTGAGCGTCAGCTTCAGCAGTTCTTGCGGTTGCTGCAAAAAGAAAAGACCTGCTTGATCAAAAATCAAGCAGAAAAATTACCAGAACTCGTCGAGAAAAAAACCGCCTTCGTACCCGTTTTTTCCATGTATGAAGGAACTCTTTCAGCGGCGATCAAAGAACTCATCCGCCAGATCCAAGTGCAGCAAGCCGAGAATCTCCTGCTGACGGAACAAGCCATTAGTTTCCAAACCGTTTTGATGGATGCAGTCAAAGAAAATATCAAGACACCAGCAAATACGTATTCGAAATACCAAGAAAAACAAGCTGTCTCAACAGCGATCATCGATCAAAAAATGTAAGGAGTACTTCTATGACAGGACTATTTGGTTCATTAGGCACCGCAACCCGGGGCATGACCGCCAATCAAGCAGCGTTGCAAACCAGCAGCCACAACATTGCAAATACCAATACAGACGGCTACTCAAGACAACGAGTCAACTTGCAAGCCGAAGCGTCTTATCATTTAGCGGGCGTCGGCAGCATCGGTATGGGTGTGAAAGTCGGCAGTGTCGAACGGATCGTCGATGATTTTGTCATTGGACAAGTACGCAATGCCAATTCTACCTATACATATTACGAACAAAAAGCAGACATATTAGGACAGCTGGAAAGTTTAATGAATGAGCCTTCTGACAATGGACTGTCCAAACAGCTGGCAACGATGTTTGATTCTTGGACCGCATTAGCCAACAATCCTGAACTGGATACGTCTAAGACCCTCGTGCTGGAAAACAGCAGTACGTTTGCCGATACCATCAACCAAATGGGCAAACAAATGACGCAGTTGCAAAGCGATACGCTGGATACCATCGAAAAATCCGCGCTGGACTTCAATGAGAAGGTCAAACAGCTGCAATCCTTGAATGAACAGATCTATGGGTTGACGACGAGTGGTGAAACACCCAATGATCTCTTAGATCGTCGAGACAGTCTGTTGAAAGATCTCTCGGGTCTAGCAGGGATCGAAACCAAGACCGATCAATATGGCCGTGGGTTTGTATCCATGAGCGGACAGACGATTTTAAGTGCTGAGGAACGCAATACCCTTAGTGTGGTGGTGGGACAAAGCGACACAGGCGCCTTGGTTTCCAAAGACGGCAACGCCTTGAATCCTGCTGAAACCATTACAGGATCTTATCCAGCTGGAACCATCTTGTTGACGAAAACCACCGACAATGGCGACACCGCCTATACAGAATTGCCGATCAAAGAAGGCGCGATCGGCGGCCTGCAAGCATCATCTGGTGAGATCGGCAGCCGCTTGACGGAATTGAACAACTTTACGACGACGATCGCGCAAGCCATGAACATGGTCTTTACCAGCGGCGCTTCTCGTACTAGCGGTCTATTTGAGATCGGCCAAGATGATACTGGTACAGCCACGACGATTCGGGTCAGCCAAGCACTGTTAGATAACCCAAGTCTGGTGGCCGGCGGAACGAGCAATGCAGCAGGAGATGGTTCAAGAGCCGCTGCAATGGCGAAACTCAGCAGTGCCAAATTGGCTTTCCCATTGTCAGAAAAGACGATCGCTTCTTTTGATCCTGAGACATTGACGTTTGCTAATGCAGCATCCGGAATGAGTGTCAGCAGCTATTTTAACAGTATCGTTACCAAAAACGGGATCTCAAAACAGCAAGCCGACAATACGGTCAGTGCTCAATTGTCACTGCTGAATCAACTAGAATACAAAAATCAATCGGTGTCCGGGGTTTCATTAAATGAAGAAATGTCAGATGTGATTCGTTTCCAACAAGGATTTCAGGCCAATGCCCGCATATTATCGGTCGTTTCTGAAATGTTAGACACATTGATCAATCGAACAGGAGTGTAGACCATGCGTATTTCCAATTCAATCACCTACAATGATTTTTTACGAAATCTAGGAACCAACGCCTCCAAAGTCCAATCCACGTTGAATCAGCTATCGAGCTTGAAAGAAGTCAGCAAGTCCTCGGATAATCCACTGCTGGTTTCAAAAATCATGGATCTTAATGTGTCGTTAAATCAAAACAAAACTTACAACAATACGATCAAAGACAGTATTTCTTGGACAAAAGCTCAAGATTCTGCTTTAGAAAGTGTTAGTACCTCGATGCTGCGGATTCGCTCGTTGGTTCAATCTTCTGCCAATGCAACAGCCGGCAGTGAGGAATTAGGCGCAAATCGTTCAGAGATCGAGCAAGAGATCGAAGGCATCGTGGAATCATTAAATACCAACTTTGATGGTCGCTATCTATTTAGCGGAACGAATACGACGACGGCGCCTTTTGAGATCGTCAAAAAAAATGACGCCATCGTCGGTATCAAATACAATGGCTCTAGCGAAGACTTGCCCCGAGAAATCGCAAACGGGGTCTCGGTGGATCTGTTAGCCAGCGGTGATCGTCTGATGAACGAGACGGGTACAGCTGCGGATCCCCAAAATTTAAGCACCTACTTCAATGATTTATTGTCTGCGTTGCGCAGTGATGATAAAGATGCATTAGGGGGCGAGCTTTTAACCGCTCATGACCAGCATGCCACTAATGTGGTGAATGTACGGGCGCAGATCGGCACTCTCTACAATCGCTTGGAGGCAGCAGCTGATCGAAACGAGACGGAAAAGCTGAACTTGACCGAAACACTGTCCAACAAACAAGACGTCGATATTGCGGAAAAGTATATGGAATATCAAAATCAAATGACTGCCTATCGTTCAACACTAGCGATGGGAACAAAAATCATGCAGATGTCCATTCTAGATTACTTAAATTAACCCGAAAACTTTTGTTCTTTGCTGAGAGCAAAAGTTTTTTATTTTTTTTTAGAAAAAAGGCTTAATCCTGAATGGTTTCTTCCGATAAATAGTAGCAGAGGGAAACCTTAGCGAATAAAAATTAGGAGGAACTACACATGAGAATCAATACAAACGTTTCAGCATTGAATACTTACTCACGCCTAACGGCAGCCAACGCTTCTAAAAGCAATTCTTTGTCTAAATTATCTTCAGGCTTACGCATCAACAAAGCTGGGGACGATGCAGCTGGCTTAGCAATTTCTGAAAAAATGAAAGGCCAAATCGGCGGTTTGTCACAAGCAAAAAGCAACGCACAAGATGGTATCTCATTGATCCAAACAGCAGAAGGTGCATTAAATGAAACCCACAGCATCTTAGGGCGTATGCGTGATCTTGCGGTACAAAGTTCAAACGGTACGTTAAGTGATGACGACCGCAGTGCGATCAACAAAGAATACACCGCATTGTCTGATGAAATCGACCGTATCAGGGATACCACTGAATTCAATACAAAAAGCTTGTTAACTGGTGAAGGCGATGATGCGAAATCATTCACTTTCCAAATCGGTGCCAACGCAAACCAAACAATGAGCGTTTCAATCACAAACATGAGCTCAACTGCCTTGAAAGTAAAAGGCTTAGATTTAACACAAGCATTTGCCACAAGCGATATTGCTGCAGCAAAAGATAAAGCAGTAGCGGCTGCCTTCAAAGCAGATACAACAACAAAATATGCAGCGGACGGCAAAGTTGATGCGGCAGCTGGTAAAACAGTTGCCGATTTACAAACAGCCATCGATACAGCAGCGGATGATGCAGCAAAAGCAACAGCTCAAAAAACATACGATGATGCTTTAGCAACATTTACCGCTTCTGATGAAGGCAAAGCAGCAGCAGCAGCGGAAACTGCCATCGTTGAAAACAACCCAATCACAAAAATCGATAAAGCGATCAAAGCAGTTTCTGCACAACGTGCGGATCTTGGTGCGGCGCAAAACCGTCTAGAACACACAATCAACAACTTAGGTACAACGCAAGAAAACCTATCTGAAGCAAACTCACGTATCCGTGACGTTGATATGGCGCAAGAAATGATGAGCTTTACGAAGAGCAACATCCTTTCTCAAGCAGCAACTTCAATGTTGGCACAAGCAAACTCAATGCCTAATAGTGTATTAAGCTTGTTACAAGGATAATTTTTTGATCAGAGGAACTACTGACACAAGGACTGCCTAGGGGAAGCACAGTTCTTGTGTTTTACATAGCAGCACAAAAACGCTTAGAAATGAGGAAGCTCTGATGGATATTCAGCCAATTTCAGGAATACACCCGATCGAAGCCGTTGCGTCGGTCGCTAAGACACGGCCGATTGAAGCCGTAGATCAAGAGGCCACCAACCTTCGCTCGCAAAGCAAAGGGCGTGGATTAACAGAGGAAAAGGAACGGACAGTGGCAACTGAACCGCCGATCCACTATTTTTCAGCAGCCGATCAGCACAAGATCGGAGTCTCCGTGGATGAAGTGAATCAGCTGCTACTGGGCAAAGATATGAAATTGGCTTATGAAGTGCATGAGCGCACGGGGCGGACGATGGTGCGTTTGGTGGATATGCAGACCAACGAAGTCATCAAAGAGATCCCACCCGCCAACATGCTAGATGTGATTGGAAAAATATGGGATGACATGGGGATCGCGGTCGATCGAAAGGGATGAAAATATGGCAAGTGTAACCAGCAGTTCAGGAATCAGTACAACGCTAGGGAGTTATTCTGGCGTGACTTCAGAAGATATTGAAAAATTATTGGCGGCAGATGCGATCAATAAGACCCGCGCTGAGAACAAAATCACGTCGCTTAAAGCACAAAAAACGGCGTGGAGTGATATCAGCACTCGCCTGACGAACTTTTTGTCAAAAGTCGATGCATTACAAAAAGATGATGCTTATCAAACGAAAAAAGCGACGACCACCAATAGCAGTATCGCTTCAATTGCAGGAACAACGGAAGCCCCAGAAGGTACCTATGATTTAAAAATCAACCAACTAGCAACAGCCACGAAGGTGACGGGGAGTCAAGTAGCTCAAAGCAGCAAAACAGCTCTAAATGTCAGTGGTCAGCTGTCATTGACCAGTTCGGAAGTAGATGAAAATGGCAAACCGATCACCGCTTCGATCGAGATCACTGCTGAAGACAGCTTAAAAGATGTGGCAGCTAAGATTAATAGCCAAAGCAAGACGACCTTCGTTGCGGCGAGTATCGTGGATAACCGCTTGATTTTAACGAATACCAAAATGGGCGACAAAAATTTCTTGATCGACGGCAATGCCGCCGAAGGGTTAGGGATCGGTTCAACTGCGACAACGACGCAAGGCCAACCGGCTATTTTTGAGCTAGACGGCATGAAGATCACTCGCGACAGTAACAGTGTGACGGATGTTATCGATGGTGTCACTCTGACATTAGCTAAAAAAAGCGAGGAGCATGTGACGCTTTCTTTAGCCAATGATACCTCGAAAGTCGTTGATGCAGTGCAAGGATTAGTGGATCAATACAATAGCTTGATGAGTTTTATCGATGATAATTTGACCGTGGGAGATCCTAGTAGTGAAAACAACAAGACGGGGACCTTGGTGGGAGACAGTGCGTTGACCCGTCTACAGACTCAATTGCGAAATTTGATCACCATTCCAGCCGTCAGCGGCTCAAAGCTGACCGCTAGTAAGCTAGGCATCTCCACCGTCGATAATGATGGTACATTGGGACTGGATACGACAAAGTTAAAAGAAGCCCTAGCGGAAGATCCCGCTGCTGTGAAGTCCTTCTTTTATGCAAGTACGAAAATCAAAGAAGCCGATGGCACTGCGAGTACGAAAGAGACCGGCTATACACTAGCGCTAAAAGAATTAGCCAACAGCTATGTCGTCAATACTTCAGCCAATAAAGGGATCATTGCCACCAAATCTGCGACCTATGACAGTACCATCAAGGATTTAAACAAGCAGATCACACGGTTTGATGATATATTAGCAATGAAAAAAGAGCGTTACATCACAATGTTCACCAAATTAGACTCCGTGATGATGGAGGCTGAAAATCAGCTGAGTTACCTAAGCAATCAGTTTGCCAATACGTCAAACTAGGCAAGATATACGATTAAAGCAGTCATTTTTTCATTCGCATAAGAAACCCTCGTCAACAAGAAAGGAAACAATCTATGGAGCCACACGTATCATTAGATGAACGTTTGAATCAGATCTTAACTAGTTTTGCAAAATGGCATGGCGACAGCGAAGAAGCCGGTCGTTTGATGGCAGCCAATGCAGTGGTCATAGAAGCCATGCAGGCAGAAGAACAGAGCCATAGTCCCCAAACCAGTGTATTGGCGCAACAAGTGATCCAAGCGTATCAAGTGTTCTTAGACCAGGTCAAAGCCCAGCAGCAAGAGATCAAACAAGAATTAGGACGTTTGAACCGCAAAAATAATCTTGTCAAAACGTATTTGCAGCAAGAAGACAATGCCGCCTTCGTCGAATTTGATTTATAGTGAGGATAAAAAGATGAATTATCAGAAAATGCAAAACAACTACTTAAAGAATCAAGTGATGAGCGCGTCACCTAACAAATTGATTGAAATGCTTTTGCAGGCAGCAATCAAGAATATCAAATTGGCTCAGTTAGCGATTGAAAAACAAGAACTAGCAAAAGCCCATGAACACTTCATAAAAACGCAAAATATTTTGTTGGAGTTGCGTACGTCGTTAGACGAAAAACAAGGCGGCGAAATTGCTGAAGGTCTTGCAGCATTGTATGAATACATGTATCAGCAGCTGATTGAAGCCAACATCAAAAAAGAAGTGGTTCCTGCCCAAGCGGTTGCAGAACTGCTGAGCGAGTTATTAGAAAGTTGGCAGGCCATTACCCAATCAGCTTGATCAAATCTACCGTTTGCTTGCTGATAGACGAAAAGCAAGTATGTATTAAGCATATATAGAGAAAAAAACAACGAAGTGCTGTTTTTAGCCGCTCAAAGTCGTAAACCTCGCGTTTGCGGCTTTTTTATTGCGTTGATGCACTTCGTAATTGTACTTTGTAAAAAGTTATAGAAGGTGTATTTTTTTTGAAGCTGAATTTAGCTTTCATTAGGGGACGCTTCAATAAGGGGGCGCTTCATTAAATTTTTACAATGATACCCTTTTCAAAAAGGCTTATTTTTTACCTTATACGACAATTCTGTTATTCTAAAAAATAAGAACTGTTTTGCAAGGAGGTCATTTAGTGAAAAAAGCAGTTTTATTCAAGCCGACAGTTCTGCAATTGCTCGTTATTTTCTGTGTAAGCCTGCTGCTATTGTTGCCGCAATTGTTTGGCCGTGGCTTGATTTTAGGTTCGGATGCCGTCTTTCATTTTAATCGTTTTTATGAGACGAGCCAGCAAATCAAAGAGGGGAACTATCAATACTTTCTTTCCATTTATGGGTTTCAGCAATCTGGACGGATCGTCAATGCATTGTATGGTCCATTTTTTGCGTATTTTCAAGGGATATTGGTTTTGATCAGCCGTTCCTGGTTCCAGTACCAACTTTTATCGAATGGGTTGCTATACCTTTTGGCAGGAACGTCCATGTACACGTTGCTGCGAAAATTAAAAGTCTCAGGCTGGTTGTCTGTGGGGATGGGCATTCTTTTTATGACGACGTATTCGATCCAATATTGGGTCGAACGACAAGGCTTTTCGGCTTGGGGGGCAGCAATATTGCCTTTTTGTTTCATTCCATTGATCGATATGACGCGCTTTCAACGGATTCGTCCCTTTGCTGTAGGGGTATCAGTGGCTGCGCTGTTTCAAATCCATGTTTTTTCTAGTATTTTATTGGTTTTGATCTATATTCCGTTCTTTTTGCGCACTTTTTTGAAAAGCCAAGATAAAAAGCGGCTCTTGCTCCATTTAACTACTGCAATTGGCATTTTTCTTCTGCTGACTGCCAATATTTGGCTGGCAATGCTTGATCTTTATCAAAGCAATCAATTGTTACCACCTTTTGTGAATCACCATATGGAACGAAATACGATTACGGGCACCAGCAGTTATTGGTGGACATCCCCCTACCTTTTCCCATTGGTCTGTGGGTTGTTTTTTGCCGGCTCTTTGAAGAAATGGCAAGAGATATCCAATGGCTTGAAGCTGATGACTGTCGTTGCGGGCATTTTTTTCCTATTATCGTCTAACTATTTGCCATGGCAATGGTTATCTAGTCTCGAAAACCCATTGATAGAATTGATTCAATTTCCTTTTCGCTTTTTTGTCCCTGCGACAGTGCTGATTCTTGCGGGATTGTGTATTTTGTGGCCCTATTTAGCGGATAGCCGCCTGAATCGGCCGATTTGGCTGATTTTACTTTTAGTTGTCAGTGTGGGTCAGATCATGTTCCAAACCAGTACCAAGATGAGTGAGTGGCAGTCCAGCGATTCCGCGGTGAAAATCAGAAATCACTCCTATCTGTTTGTTTCTGATCAGCAGACGCTGAAAGCGGCTTATTTCAGTCCAGACAAGGCCAAGGCACTGGTGCTGTTCCAGCGGTCAACCCCCGATTATGTTCCCATCTATCGTGACACAAAGGAAAATAAATACGATGCCTATGGGGAACAAATCATCAAGCAAAACACGACAGTGCAAAAAGCAGTGGTTAATGGACAGTTGATTTTGCGCTGGCAAGGGGACGATTCTAGCTGGAAGGCATTACCGGTCATCAATTACCAGCGAACGACCTTACAGCTTAACGGCCAGCCATTGACGCGTTCCGACATCAGAGTGAGTACGATAGGGGCAGTGACTGTTAAGCAGCAGGCAGGTCTCAATGAGCTGATCGTGGATTATGACGCGCCTTGGTATTTTGACTGGGGACTGTGGGTGACAATGGCTGCATGGGTTTTATTGGCTCTTGGTTTTCTTTGGAAAAAGCGGCAGCTGTTTGCTGCAGTTAGACGCCAAAAATAATCAAGGGAACAAATGCCGACGGCCGCTTTCCGACAGCAAAGAATAATGAATTGGCTTAGAGGCCAGAGAAGCAACTGTAGTGGGCAACACTCCAGCACTTCTCTGGCGTCTAAGTTTTTTTAAGAAAAATTTTTTTGGAATTAGTTGCGCCCGCAACTAATTATCTTTATACTGAACCTACTGTATTTACCTTACGGCATTTAAAGGAGAAAAATTATGGAGTCGATCATTCGTTCAATCAATCATATTGCCCGTTTAGCCTCATTGTACCGAGAAAGAGAGCTAAAAAAATATGGGTTAGGTCCCATGCATCATACGTACATTCTAAATGTCTGTCGCAACCCTGGGATCAGTCAAGAAGCTTTAGGTCAGTTGATTTTTGTCAATAAAAGCAACGTTGCTCGCCAATTAGCAGTCTTAGAAGAAAAAGGGTATGTTCGTCGGCAAACGAGCAGTTTGGATGGGCGGCGACAGCTTATTTATCCAACTGAAAAAGCCTTGGCGATGCAACCTATCCTCCAACAATTGTTGAAGCAGTGGAATGAGCAAGCCTTAGCAGGGTTTTCTGAAACGGAACAGCAAAAATTGCTGGCAGATCTGCAAGTAGTAAAAGAAAACTCGCAGCGTGCTTTAAAGAAAGAAGATGAGGTCCAGTGAAGCTACTAAAAAAATACTTGCGCCCATATATTGGGCGTATGTCTCTCGGAATCAGTATCAAGTTTTTTGGGTCTTTGATGGATCTGCTGTTGCCATGGATCCTAGCCTATATCATTGATACGATCATTCCTACAAAAAATGTTTCCGCCATATTCTTGTGGGGCGGTGTGATGCTGCTGTGTTCGGTGATTGCTGTTGTAACCAATATTTTGGCCAATCGTATGGCTTCCAGTGTTGCCAGAGATGCTACTGGCAGCATACGTCATGATCTTTTTGCCAAAGTAGCCTATTTATCGATTCCTCAGATCGAACAAGTCGGTATCCCTTCACTGGTTTCACGGTTGACTACGGATACTTACAATATTCATCAAACGGTAGGCATGATCCAGCGGCTTGGCATTCGAGCACCGATCCTCTTACTAGGAGGCGTATTGATCACAGCTACTTTAGATCCAGTGCTAACAGTCGTATTAGTTGGAGTTTTGCCCTTCACATTAGTTGCCGCTGTTATCATTTCGAAGCGAGGAATCCCATTGTTTGCGCAATTGCAAAAGCGAGTAGACACACTAGTTCGCACCGTCCGGGAAAATGTGACAGGCGCTCGTGTGATCAAAGCATTGTCGAAAGCAGAATATGAAAAACAACGATTTCAGCGAGTCAATCAGTCAGTTGTTGCGGCAGAAACAAAGGCGAACCGAACGATGGCTGCCACACCACCTTTAATGGATTTTTTCCTGAATGCGGGTTTGACATTGGTGATTTTAGTGAGTGCCTATCGAGTGAATGCGGGGCTGACACAGCCAGGGGTGATTATTGCTTTTCTCACCTACTTTACGATCATTCTCAATGCAATGTTAAGCATCACGCGGATTTTCGTGATCGTTTCGAAAGGATTAGCTTCCGCAGACCGTATTCAAGCGGTACTGCGACTACCAGAAGACATGAAGGTCGTTCCCCTTCTGGCAAGAGAAGATGAGGCACACATTGTATTTGACCACGTTTCCTTTACTTATCCTGATGGTACGACCGTCCTGAAGGAAATCGATTTTTCTCTAGACAAAGGACAGACGTTAGGGATCATCGGAGCTACCGGCAGTGGCAAATCGACGATTGTACGTTTACTGCTGCGCTTGTACGATCCGACCAATGGTCAGATCCGCATTAATGGCCGTGATATCCGCTCACTGGATCCTGCAGAGCTGCACCAATATTTTGGCATTGTTTTGCAAAAAGATGTCCTTTTCGCAGATACGATCGAAAAAAATATTGATTTTGGGCGCCGCTTTTCAAAAGAACAAATCGAAGAAGCTGCTGCTAGAGCGCAAGCAAAGGAATTTATCCAGCAGTTGCCGCAACAATTGGCCTATGAACTTCATGCGCGAGGAAGTAATCTAAGCGGTGGTCAAAAGCAACGAGTCCTCCTATCCCGTGCATTAGCTGGTGAACCACAAATTTTAGTCCTGGATGATTCAGCCAGTGCATTGGATTATCAGACAGACGCCAAACTACGCCAAGTACTTAAACAACAATTTGCGGACACAACGACGATTTTGATTGCACAACGAATCGGTTCGATCCAGCATGCAGATAAGATTCTTGTGTTGGAAAATGGCCGCATGAGTGGATTCGGCGATCATGCCACATTACTGGCGACGAATACCATCTATCAGGAAATCTATCATGGACAGACAGGAGGAAGAATCAATGCCTAGCAAGACAGTCGCCGAAAAACCAAAAGAGACGAAAAAAACTGTGAAGCGTCTCTGGCACTATTTGTATGAAGCGAAATGGCTTCTTCTATTATCAGCAGTTTTAATGATGGCTAGCAATCTGTTTTCCTTAGTAGGTCCACTGCTTTCCGGTTATGCCATTGATGCCATCCAGCCAGGTCCAGGAAAAGTTGTTTTTCACCGAGTATTCTTTTATTGCGGATGGATGATTGCTTTTTATCTTTGTTCAGCGGTGTTAAGTTATCTGATCTCATTATTGATGATCCGTCTGAGTCAACGTGTCGTCCAGTCCATGCGCAAAGCGATTTTCAACAAAATTTCTGAATTGCCGATCGGCTACTTTGATCGTATCCAAACAGGCGATATCATTAGTCGAATCAGTTATGATGTCGATACGATCAATACATCATTAGCTAGTGATGCCATCCAAGTGCTGAGTAGCTTAGTCACCATTATTGGTTCGTTTATTATGATGTTGCTGATCTCTCCAGTGCTCGTTTTGATTTTTGTAGTGACAGTGCCTGCCTCGGTTCTATTGACTCGTTATTTAATGAAGAAATTTCAGCCATTATTTCGGCGTCGTTCGCGAAAGCTAGGGGAATTGAACGGATTTGTAGAAGAAATTCTTTCGGGTCAGCAAACGATTAAGATCTATAACCAAGAAGAACCGATCATTGAACGATTTGATGAAAAAAATCAGGCCGCAGTTTCCTCTTATTACAATGCAGAATATTATGGCAGCATGACGGGACCGTCCATCAACTTTATCAACAATGTTTCGTTGTCACTGATCAGTGTCTTTGGCGCACTGCTATTTTTATTCGGTCGTCTCTCTTTAGGAAGCGTCTCCTCCTTCGTGTTGTACTCTCGTAAATTTTCTGGACCGATCAATGAGCTGGCCAATATCTTTAGCGATTTGCAATCCGCGTTGGCAGCAGCAGAACGGATCTTTCGCTTGTTGGATGAAGAACCGGAAGTCTCCGATGTTCCTGATGCCTATGAGTTTACAGAAGTAACCGGGCGTATCCAATTGGATCATGTCTCCTTTGGGTATCAAAAGGATCGCATGATCATTAAGGACCTATCGCTGGACGTTGCCCCAGGCAGTTTAGTCGCTATCGTTGGTCCAACCGGGGCAGGTAAGACCACGATCGTGAATCTCTTAATGCGTTTTTATGATCCGGATCAAGGAGTGATTCGTTTAGATGGACAGGACATCAAAAAAGCGACGCGCAGCAGCTTGCGCAAAAGCTATGCGATGGTGCTGCAGGATACTTGGTTATTTACTGGAACTGTCTTTGAAAACCTGGCTTACGGTAAAGCATCCGCGACTCTTGCTGAGGTAGAGGCAGCGGCTAAAGCAGCCCATGTCCATGAGTTCATTCAACAATTGCCAAAAGGGTATGACACACTGATCACAGAAGATGGTGGCGGGATTTCGCAAGGACAAAAGCAGCTTTTGACCATTGCTCGTGCGATGCTTTTGGATGCGGATCTCTTGATTTTAGATGAAGCCACATCAAATGTCGATACCCAGACCGAGGGGTTGATCCAAACGGCAATGACTGAGCTGATGAAGGGCAAAACGTCCTTTGTGATCGCTCATCGTCTCTCCACTATCCGTCACGCAGATGTGATTTTAGTGGTCCAAAACGGTAATATCGTCGAACAAGGGACTCATGATGAATTATTAGCTAGAGCAGGTGCGTATGCAGCCCTTTACCAAGCACAGTTTGATGAATAAGCAACGAATAGCTTGACTCAGAAGAAGCAGCTTAGCAGTTGGACTAAAGACCCACGCATAGTAGCAGAATTGGGGCATCCAACAGATAGTTGCGTCTATGTGCGCCGAAAACTTGCTGAATCGCAGAAGTACACAATGACACGGTTCGCAGTTTGTAGCAGGCCTTTTGTCGCCGCCTCTTCTTTTTCAATCAAGCAGTGACAAAATTATGCAGCGTTTCCATGACAAACCGCTTTTTTATCGGTATACTTAGAAAGGAAACATTCTGAATTATTGAAAGAAAGAAGGGAACCTGTGTGTTTCATAAACAATTAAAAGATTTCCCCAAAGATTTCTTATGGGGCTCTGCGTCTGCAGCGTACCAAGTCGAAGGGGCTTGGCAAGAAGATGGGAAAGGCGCCTCTGTATGGGATGATTTTGTGCGCATTCCTGGAAAAACATTTAAAGGAACCAACGGTGATGTCGCAGTCGATCACTATCATCGATTCAAAGAAGATGTGGCATTGATGAAAGAACAAGGGCTGAAAACCTACCGCTTTTCTGTTGCTTGGACACGAATTTTTCCAGAAGGCCGAGGAGAAGTCAATCAAGCGGGACTAGATTTCTACTTGGCTTTGATCGATGAACTGCTTGCTGCAGGGATCGAACCAATGGTTACGCTCTATCATTGGGACTTGCCTAAAGCGTTACAAGAAGCTTACGGTGGTTGGGAATCTCGCCAAATCATTGAAGATTTTACTAATTATGCTGCGACACTTTTCGAAGCATTTCGCGGCAAAGTCAAATACTGGGTCAGTCTGAATGAACAAAATGTGTTTACCTCACTAGGCTATTTATTAGCTGCTCATCCGCCAGGTGTCACTGATCCTAAACGAATGTATGAAGTGAATCATATTGCCAACTTAGCT
This sequence comes from Enterococcus sp. RTP21361st1_A6_RTP21361_211029, assembly GCF_040910045.1. Taxonomy (NCBI): domain Bacteria; kingdom Bacillati; phylum Bacillota; class Bacilli; order Lactobacillales; family Enterococcaceae; genus Enterococcus; species Enterococcus sp. RTP21361st1_A6_RTP21361_211029. The sequence continues at coordinate 14,268 of NZ_JBDGBK010000018.1, forward strand.
AATGCTTCTGTAATCAATACATTTCATGAGATGGAGATTCCGGGTAAAATCGGACCTAGCTTTGCTTACACACCAAACTATCCGATCAACAGTGATCCCAAAAATATTTTGGCAGCAGAAAATGCCGAAGATTTGATGGCACATTATTGGATGGATGTCTACCTATGGGGCGAATATCCGATCGCAGCCATGAATTTCTTGAAAGAACAGGGGATCGCGCCAACGATTGAGCCAGGAGACATGGAACTGTTGCGTTCGGCAAAACCGGATTTCTTAGGGATCAATTACTATCAAACCGCCACTAACGCAGCAAATCCGTTAGATGGTGTAGGCGCTGGTAAAATGAATACAACTGGAGAAAAAGGCAGTTCAGAAGAAACAGGAACACCCGGTATGTTCAAAAAAGTCGAAAATCCATTTGTTGATCGCACCAATTGGGATTGGGAAATTGATCCTCAAGGGTTGCGAGTGGCGTTACGCCGTATCACCAGCCGCTATCGGATCCCGGTGATGATCACTGAAAATGGACTTGGCGAATATGACAAGTTGACAGACAATCATCAGATTCATGATCAATACCGCATCGATTATCTGTCAAGCCATGTTCACGCAATCAAAGAAGCAATCAGTGATGGTGCAGAGGTGCTAGGTTACTGTACTTGGTCGTTTACTGATTTATTAAGCTGGTTGAATGGCTACCAAAAACGTTATGGTTTCGTTTATATCGATCAAGACGAAAATCAAGACGGTAGTTTGACCCGTTATAAAAAAGACAGCTTCTATTGGTATCAAGAAGTGATCAAGACCAATGGACAAAATAGTTAAATCATAGCAAAACAAAAAGTACGTTTCTAAAAGAAAGCGTACTTTTTTTGTAGAATGAAAATCGTTGACAAATGTAAACGATGGAGGTAAAGTAGAAGAGTAGAGATTACAGTTGTAATCAAAAGGTAGCCTCTCTCGCTTATTTGGGGAACCCAGTACGATATTTCATTAAGGAGGAATAAACAATGGCTGAAGGGAACTATGCAATCGAAGGAATGACCTGTGCCTCTTGTGCCCAGACGGTCGAGAAGGCTGTCAGCAAAGTCACAGGTATCGAAGAAGCCTCCGTCAATTTGGCAACGGAAAAACTTCACGTTCGCTACGATGAAACGCAGGTAGATGAACAACTCTTAGCAAAAACAGTAGCCGATGCCGGCTACTCTCTTATAGGAAATCAGCTGCAAGCAACATTCCAGATTGAAGGAATGACCTGTGCTTCTTGTGCCCAGACGGTTGAAAAAGCCGTGAACAAACTTGCAGGCGTTCAAGCGGCTACTGTCAATTTAGCCACAGAAAAATTGACAGTTCATTATGACAAGGAGCAACTAAACACGGCTGCCATCGAAGCAGCGGTGACGAAAGCAGGCTATCAAGCTTTCACCGAAAAAACTGTTGAGATGCAATCGGCAAAGAAAGACCCCATTCAAAAGTTATGGCAACGATTTTGGTTGTCTGCCATTTTTACCGTGCCATTATTTTATTTAGCAATGGGCGAAATGATCGGTCTGCCGCTCCCTTCCTTTTTGAACCCTATGACACAGCCTGTAGCATTTGTTAGTACACAATTGATCCTTGTGCTTCCTGTCATGATCTTTGGCCACGCTTTTTTTAGCAATGGCTTCAAAGCATTGTTCAAAGGGCATCCTAATATGGACTCTCTGGTTGCTTTAGGCACCAGTGCGGCTTTTTTATATAGTTTGTATGGAACGGTCATGGTTTATTTAGGAGAGACGCATTTCGCGATGCATTTATACTATGAGTCGGCTGCAGTGATCCTAACATTAATCACACTAGGGAAATACCTTGAATCGGTATCAAAAGGCAAGACCTCTGAAGCCATCAAGAAATTATTGGATTTAGCACCAAAAACTGCTCGGATCTTAAAAAATGATTCAGAGATCGAAGTGCCAGTCGAGCAAGTCGTGGCTGGCGATATTGTGATTGTTCGTCCCGGTGAAAAAATTCCTGTGGACGGACAACTGATAGTAGGACATTCAGCAGTGGATGAGTCAATGATCACTGGAGAGAGCCTTCCGGTGGAGAAACAACCTGGTGATTCAGTTGTTGGAGCGAGTATCAATAAAACGGGTACGTTTCGCTATCAGGCGACAAAAGTTGGCAAGGATACCACTTTAGCACAGATCATCCAGCTAGTGGAAGATGCCCAAGGTTCGAAAGCCCCAATTGCACGATTAGCTGACAAAGTTTCGGGTGTTTTTGTTCCGATCGTGATTGGCTTAGCGTTACTAGCAGGACTGGCATGGTTTTTCTTCGGACAAGAGTCGTGGATCTTTGCACTGACGATCACTATTTCGGTATTAGTCATTGCCTGCCCCTGTGCCTTAGGATTAGCAACACCAACGGCAATCATGGTGGGAACTGGGAAAGGCGCCGAGAATGGTGTATTGATCAAAAGCGGTGATGCATTAGAAACGACTCGCAACATCACAACGATCGTTTTTGACAAAACCGGGACGATCACAGAAGGGAAACCAGTTGTGACAGATCTTTTACCTTATGGCGAACATACGAAAGAAACGGTCTTGCAGCTAGCAGCTTCTGCAGAAGATGGATCGGAGCATCCACTGGGAGAAGCTATCGTAGCCGCTGCCAAACAACAGAAATTAACATTTTCTTCAGTTAGTCATTTCCAAGCCGTCCCTGGTCATGGAATCACGGGAAGATTGGATGGAAAAGACGTGCTGTTAGGAAACAAAAAGTTGATGGATCAAAAACAAATAGATGTCTCATCTGTAATTGCTTCTGCCGAAGGCTTAGCAAAACAAGGGAAAACACCAATGTATGTTGCCATGGACGGCGCATTGATTGGGTTGATTGCTGTGGCCGATACGGTGAAAACAAGCAGCGCACAAGCCATTGAACGTCTGCATCAAATGGGCATCAAAGTGGCGATGATCACAGGAGATAATGCGCGAACAGCACAAGCCATTGCTGATCAAGTAGGGATCGATGAAGTCATTAGTGATGTGTTGCCAGAAGATAAGGCGGCTAAAGTGGCAGAACTGCAGCAAACTGGACAAAAAGTTGCCATGGTAGGTGATGGAATCAATGATGCACCAGCTTTAGCCAAAGCAGACGTCGGTATCGCCATTGGCTCAGGAACGGATGTCGCCATTGAATCTGCAGATATCGTGTTGATGCGTAGTGACTTGATGGATGTGCCGACTGCAGTGGAATTGAGTCGAGCAACCATCAAGAATATCAAAGAAAATCTTTTCTGGGCATTTGCTTATAATGTTTTGGGGATTCCTGTTGCTATGGGGTTATTGCATCTTTTTGGCGGACCGCTTTTGAATCCGATGATTGCAGGGGCAGCCATGAGTTTTAGTTCTGTTTCCGTCTTATTGAATGCGCTACGTTTAAAACGGTTCACTCCAGTCAGTAAACGAGCAGCAAGAAACTAATAATAAAATAGAGAAGAAAGAAGGATCATTATGAAAAAAACATATCAAGTCGAGGGCATGAAATGCGAAGGCTGTGCAAAAACGGTACGAGAAACACTTGCTCGAGTTGCCGGCGTTACCGAAGTTACAGTTGATTTGAACAAGAAAACTGCGACCGTCATAAGCGATGCCCCAGAGCAAGCATTGACAGCTGCGTTAAAAGACACTTCTTATCGTTTACTTTCTATCTGATGAACGTCGAGAAGAGAGATATAAAAACAATAGACCAATAAATAAAAACAGTCAAAGCGAGCAGTAAGCAAGACTAATACACCCAAAAACCGAAAAATCTCCTTTCTATCTTTTGGTTGTTCTTTTGTCTAGTTTTACTGCGCCGCTTTGGCTGTTTATTACCGTTGAACGTCTAAATAGGAATATACCCGCGTATCATAACGGTTGCGACTGCGGGAGTATTCGATCGGTGAGCCATTTTTTTGGTAAACGATTTGTTGAATTTCTAATACTGGATCGGTTGGATCGCAAGCCAGATATTTCTGATCATATAACGAGCTTTTATCCGCAGAAATCGTCCGATAAGCACCGACAAATTGAATGCCTAGTTCTTCTTTTACATACTGATAGATAGAAGTTTCCAAGTGAGAACGTTTTAGATTAGGAACTAAATGGACCGGCATGTACGTATGCTCTAGAATAAATGGTCTGCCTTCTAAAATTCGCAGACGGATGATCTTATAGACAGGTTGTTCTTCTGTCAACATCAGTTTTTCTTGAATCTCTTTGTCCGGGAAAGCTACTTGAAAATCAATGACTTCACTGGTCAATTGCCGCTTTGCTTTGCGCATTTCAGTGGATAAGCCGACATATTCCGTTAATGTAGTCGTATCTCGATCCACAAAAGGATGATTCAATATTTTAGTTCCAGCTCCTCGCTGAGAATAGACGAGCCCTTCCATAGAGAGAATCCCGATCGCCTTTTTGATGGTCATACGGCTTACTTGAAACTCTTCAACGAGATCTATTTGGTTAGGTAATAAACTATCTGGAGGATAGGTTTTATTCTTGATTCTGGTTCTTAAAATATTGGCAATTTCTTGATATTTTGGCATCTCCTCACCTCGCAAAGAGTATAGCTGAAAAAAGCGATTTCGACAATCCGAATCGGCAGCCTTTTTTCAAAATAAAAGACTGACAGGTTGATGGGCCTGCCAGTCTTTTTGTCTTAACTGATTGAAGCTTCTTGTTGACGATCCAGAATACGCAAGAATGGATACCAGATCATACCGACAAGTACCACGTCAATGACTTGCAGCAAGCCCCCTAACCAAGAATTGGTTGCTAATACACCGCTAGCAATCACTGGCACGGTCCAAGGCACAGACACACCAGTTGGTGCTGGAACTAGCCCAGCAGCCATCACCAAGTAATTGAAGGTTGTTACAACTAAGGGTGCGACTACCCAAGGAATCAAAATCGTCGCATTCAACACGATCGGCATTCCAAAAATAGCAGGTTCATTGACATTGAAGATACCAGGAGCAAGAGCCAAGCGGCCAACATCACGGTATTGCTTTTTCTTAAGGACAAAAGCCATCAAAATCACAACAGCTAGTGTCATTCCAGAACCCCCTAAACCAACCGTGAAAGTTTCCATGAATGGTTTCGTCACGATATGGGGTAATGCTTCGCCATTTTGATAGGCTTCTAAATTATCCAACATCAATGTGTTCCAGATAGGATCCATGACAGAGTTGACAATGATTTGCCCATGAAGACCAAAGAACCATAAGAACTGAACCAAGAACAGTGCCAATAGTGTAGCAGGTAAGCTGCTGCCAAGACCTGTTAACGGTTTTTGAATCAATTCATAGATTACATCATGAAGGTTCGCATGGAAGACGCCGGTCATGATCGCATTGATCATCAAAAAGATGGTTAGCGTAACGATCGCTGGAATCAAAGCAGCAAATGACTTCGTTACTGCAGGTGGCACCCCATCAGGCATTTTGATTTGCCAACCGCGTTTTGTGACGCGACAATAAATCTCAGCAGCTAAGAAGGCAGCGATCATTCCGATAAACATCCCTTTGGCGCCTAATCGGTCAAGGGAAAGCACGCTAGTTACTGTTTCGCCTGATTCTGTAGTCATGAAAAATGGCGTTAGAATCAAAAAGCTTGCAAAAGATACAGCGCCACCAAAAATCCCTTCAACATCATAAGACTTAGACAAATAATAGCCGATACCGAAAGTAACAAAAACTGTCATGATGCTCATTGTTGCATTTTGTCCATTACCGAACAGGGTACTTAGAGTGCCTTTCGTTGCATCATTGAAAAAAGGCAGATTGTTGATAACCACTACGATTGAACCAAACATCGTAATGGGAAAAGAAAGCATGAACGCATCTCGTAATACAGTGAGGTAGCGGTTTTGCCCTAACGCATTGGCTAGCGGCAAGATTTTTTCAGATATTTTATCCATAAAACCGTTCATTAAAAATCACTCCTAACAACTTTTTGCAATCGATTACAATTCATAATGTATCATGTTTTATTCTAAATGTCTATACATTGTCTAATAAAAAGATTGATTTTTGGTAGTGCTTCCTTTATGATTACGGTATCAAGCATGAATAAGGAGTGTAAAAAAGATGACGTATCAATTTCCAGAAGGATTCTGGTGGGGTTCTGCTGCCAGCGGTCCTCAGACAGAAGGAACTTTTCCAGGAGACAAAAAAGGACCCAGTATTTGGGATTACTGGTATGAGCAAGAACCAGGAAAATTCTTTGACCGTGTAGGCCCCGAAAAAACATCCCAAGTCTATAAGCGGTATAAAGAAGATATTCAACTGATGAAAGAAACAGGACACAATACATTTCGGACATCGATCCAGTGGAGTCGCTTGATTCCAGCAGGAACTGGCGAAGTTAATCAAGAAGCTGTGGCTTTTTATCATGATTATTTCGATGAATTGATTGCAAATGGGATTGAACCTTTCGTCAACTTGTATCATTTTGATATGCCGATGGCCTTGCAGGAAAAAGGCGGTTGGTTAAGTCGTGAGACAGTTGAGGCTTACGTCGTTTTTGCCAAAACTTGTTTTGAATTGTTTGGTACAAAAGTCAAAAAGTGGTTCACGCATAATGAACCAATCGTTCCGATAGAAGGTGGCTATCTCTATCAGTTCCACTATCCAAACGAAATCAACATGAAGCATGCTGTTCAAGCCGGCTTCCATGAAACCTTAGCGAGCGCGAAAGCAATCAAGGAATATCATGCGCTAGAATTGGGTGGAGAGATAGGGATTATCTTGAATCTGACACCTAGCTATCCGAGAGATGAAGCAAACCCGGAGGATGTTAAAGCAGCCCAAATCGCCGATGCCTTCTTCAACCGTTCTTTTCTGGATCCAGCAGTTAAAGGGACATTTCCTGAAGAATTAGTCACGATCATCAAAGAATTAGACATGATACCGGAACATGAAGCAGAAGATTTAGTGATCATCCAAGAAAATACGATTGACTTATTAGGCATCAATTACTATCAGCCACGTCGTATTATGGCAAAAGAAACACCGATCGACCACACGAATGGCCCATTACCAGATGATTATTTTGACAATTATGATAAACCTGACAAAAAAATGAACCCTTATCGTGGATGGGAAATCTATGAAAAAGGGATTTATGATATTTTGACCAATACCCGCGAGAATTATGGCAATATCAAATGCTATATTTCTGAAAATGGTATGGGCGTAGAAGGAGAAGAACGTTTTGTCAATGATGAAGGAATCATTGAGGACGATTATCGCATCGAATTCGTCAAGGAACATTTGAAATATGTCCACCAAGCAATCCAAGAGGGGACCAATTGTGTTGGCTACCATATGTGGACATGTATGGATAACTGGTCTTGGACGAATGCCTACAAGAATCGTTATGGCTTCATTTCTGTTGACTTGAATAATGATGCCAAGCGCACTATTAAAAAATCTGGCCGTTGGTACAAAGAAGTTTCTGACAATAACGGCTTTTGATTCAAAACACAGTGAAGATTGCTTCACTGTGTTTTTTTTATTGTCAAAAAATGGTGCTGTCTATAGCAAAAGAATAGGACTGTATAATCCATGCTCAGTTTTATAAATAAAAAGACTAGACTTATAAATGTAAGCGTGGTATTCTATAGAGGAAATCGGTTTCACTAAATTATAGGATGGTTTTTGAAAGGAGAAAAAAATGAATAAGTTTATCGCGTTTATGGAGAAGCATTTTATTCCTATTGCTTCCAAAATCGGTTCACAACGTCATCTAGTTGCGATTCGTGACGGTTTTATCGTAACGATGCCATTGATGATCTTGGGATCTTTTGGGGTATTGATCAATAATTTGCCTATTCCAGCTTATATTGATTTTATGAACGGTATTTTTGGTGAAGGCACCTGGCAAGCATTTGGCAATAATTTATCTGCAGGTACATTTTCTATTTTAGCTTTATTGATTGCATTCACAGTTTCTTATAACTTGGCCAAGAGCTATGACCAAGATGCATTAGGAGCAGGAGCAATTTCAGTTGCCAGCTTTTTTGCATTAGGTGCAATGGCCACAGATGCTGATGGTTTGCTGACAGCTGCGGGTCTTGGTTCACAAGGATTATTTTTGGCATTGATCGTTGCTATTATTTCTACTGAGATCTTCCGTCGTTTGGCAGGCAATCCTCGTCTAGTGATCAACATGCCTGATGGTGTACCACCTGCAGTTTCTCGTTCTTTTGCAGCGTTGTTCCCAGCAATGATCACTGTTTCGATCTTTGCATTGTTCACAGCAATCTTCCAAGCATTCGGCGTATCAAGTTTGGTTCTATCTTTCTATGAGCTTGTGCAACAACCATTCATGGGATTGGCAAACTCTTATCCAGCTGCATTGCTACTAGGGTTCATTTCTGCTTTCCTTTGGTTCTTTGGTTTGCATGGTGCAAATATCATCGATCCATTTATGCAAACGATTAACATTCCAGCTATCGAAGCGAATACGAAAGCGCTTGAAGCAGGAGACAAATTGCCGTATATTGTAAATAAGCCGTTTTTTGATTCATTTGTTAATATAGGTGGTACCGGTGCAACATTAGGCTTATTGATCGCAATTTTCTTGGTTGCTCGTCATCATAAAGCCTATATGACTGTAGCGAAATTATCATTGGCTCCAGGGGTATTTATGATCAATGAACCAGTGATGTTTGGATTGCCAGTCGTGTTGAATCCAATTTTGTTCATCCCTTATGTTTTGACACCACTTGTATTAGTTTCAACTGCATATTTTGCCACAGCAACAGGACTGGTACCAGCATGTACCGTTATTGCGCCTTGGACAACACCACCGATCATTGGTGGGATCTTGTCAACACAAAGCATTGCTGGCGGAATCTTAGCTGCAGTTAATTTGATTATCTCGATCGTGATCTATCTTCCATTCGTGAAGATGGCACAGATCCAAGAAAATCGTCGTCTGAAAGAAATCTAACCGATCAAAATTAGGCTGGGACATAAGTCAGAACAAGACGAAACTACCCGAACGAATGAAAATGACAATCCTGTTGCTTTAGTTGCTAGTTGGTGGCTAAAGCAACAGGATGGGTAGTCGTCTTTGTTGCTTATGCCGCAGTCTTTTTTAATTAATAGGATGTGAGGTGAATGTTGTGCCAAAGTATGTTGAGATAGCAGATGTCCTTCGAAAAAGAATCAAAGATGGAACTTATCCCAAAGAGAGCTTTCTGCCGCATCAAACGGAGTTAGTAAAAGAATTTGGTGTCAGTCGGATGACCATTAAGAATGCCATCAATATTTTGATCATGGAGGGACTGTTGCTTTCGAAACGAGGATCTGGGACGAAAGTGTTGAACCATTCTTTTTGGGATCGTGACACGTCTTCTGTAAACGAATACAAAGGACTTAGTTACCAGATGAAAATGCAAAAAAGAGATTTACAAAGTCAGGTAATTACCTTCGAAGTCTGTTTCCCAGATAGCAGAGTACAAGAGATGTTGAAAGTCGCTGCGGAAGAGCCGGTGTATCATGTGATTCGTTTGCGAATATTAGATGGGCAACCTTATATTTTGGAACATTCGTTTATGCCAGTAGATTTAGTGACGGGATTAACGAAAGAAATCTTGCATCGATCGGTATATGATTATTTGTTAGAAGAGTTGAATTATAAGTTTGCCGGTGCTTATCGGACATTTCAAGCAGCGAAAAGTGATGAGTATGATCGTCAATATTTGAAGTGTCAATCGGATGATCCAGTTTTGGAATTAGAGCAGATTATTTATTTAGAATCGGGAAGACCGATCGATTATTCAAGAAGCCGAAATCGGTATGATGTTCGCGGGTATTCCATGTTAGACATGAAACCAGATCTTTTAAATCATCGAAAACCATAACGACCAAAGTGCTCGCTGCTTTGGTTTTTTTGTTTTTGATGGCCGAATGGTTTGTTTTCGTATAGATTCTGAGAATCAGGTATACTAATAGTACGAAGATAGATACAAGCAGTTTTCAATGATTGCTTAAGGAGTGAAGAAAAGTATGAACCTGCTGTTTGCGATTGACGATACGTTTGTAGAACAATTAAAAACAACCCTCTATTCAATTTGGTTGCACACATCGGCAAGCCGATTGGATGCATTTGTTTTACAAGAGAAGGAACTTGCTCAGACAGAGAAATTGAATCAATTTTGTCATGGACTGGGAATTGTCTACCATCCAGTCATTATCGGTACAGGATCTATTTTTAAACAAGCCCCTGTCAGTGATCGTTATCCAGAGTCGATCTATTACCGGTTATTGGCCCAAAATTATTTGCCGAAAGATCTAGATAAGGTCTTATATTTAGACGCAGACATATTGTGTATCAACGATTTGCAGCCGCTATATGAATTACCGCTTGAAGATCATCTTTATGCGGCAGCAAACCATTCAAAATTAACAGAGGTTACGACAGTCATCAATAAAGTGCGTCTCAAAAATTATGAGTCTGAAGGATATTTCAATTCGGGCGTTTTGCTGATGAATCTGACTCAGTTACGTCAAGAAGTAAAAGAAAAAGAGATTGCGGCATTTATTCAGAAGAATCAATTGAATTTATTTTTACCGGATCAAGATATTCTAAATGGGCTGTATGGGGATCGGATCTTGGGAATTCCAGACCAACTATATAATTATGATGTAAGAAAAAACCGTACATATGAAACGATCAGCCTAGGACACTGGGACTTAGACTGGGTCATCGATCATACTGTATTGCTGCATTTTTGTGGTAAAGACAAGCCTTGGAAGAAAGGGTACAAGAGCCGTTATGGTTCGCTTTATAAATATGTTGCCCAACAACAAAGCAAGTATAGCAGGTCGTTATCAGACAACTAGAGCTGAAATCGACCAACGATCTCTTTGAGACGAGCATTACTTTTTTGAAATGAAGGTAGGAATGATACCATAATATTAGAAACTAAGGCAAAAGCAGCAAACCGTTGCTAGATTCATTTAACCGAGTAGCGGAAGAAAAGTGGAGAACGAAAGGGAGCGATAGAAATGAAATTTTTGCTTTGGCTTGTTTGTGTGGTAGGAATCGAGATTACTGGGATTATTTCCAGCTTGTTCGCGGGTGATATTGCTGCGACGTATGCCCAAATGGACAAACCGTTTTTGGCACCTCCAGGAGGGATTATTGGTATCGTTTGGACGATTTTATATGCCTTTATGGGAACAGCTTTGTTTTTACTCATCATTGCGAAAGTAAATCCAGCATTTAAGAAACAAGCCTATATCTTCTTTGGTATCCAGCAAGTGTTGAACTTTTTGTGGAGTATTGTCTTTTTTGGCTGGAATCTTTATTGGGTAGGAACAGTGGTTATCGTCTTATTGGTTTTGACAGTCATCGTCTGTATGTTTTTATTTGCCCGAATCGATAAAAGATCCACCTATCTTTTTGTACCTTATCTGATTTGGTGTCTCTATGCGGGGTATTTAACTATCGGATTAACACTATTAAATAGTTGATAGTAACAAAAAACAAGCGCAGATTTCTGCGCTTGTTTTTTGTTATAAATATTCTTCTGTCAACTCCATGAAGGTATCGATATCTTGTAAGACCCGATCGATTCCGGCTTGCCAGAAATCAGGTTTTGTCAGATCAACGCCTAAATGTTTTTGGGCCAATTCTTCCGTCGGCATAGAAGCTGTGTCTTGTAACAAAGCAATATATTCTTCTTCAAAACTCGTCCCTTTTTGGTTGGCATAAGCATAGATTCCCATGCTGAAAAGATAGCCAAATGTGTAAGGAAAGTTATAGAAAGGAACATCATCAATAAAGAAATGTAGTTTTGCCGCCCAGAAATGTGGGTGATAGCTAGCTAATCCATCGGCGTAACTTTCTTTTTGTGCAGCCACCATCATTTCTGTGATTTGTTCAGCAGAAACCAGCCCTTTTTGCCGTGCTTGGTAAAAACTGTTTTCAAAAATAAAGCGGGCATGGATATTCATGAACATGGCAATGGCATTTTGCATTTTGGCATCTAACAAATTGATTTTTTCTTCTTTTGTTTTTGCTTCTTTCAATGTTGCATCATCAACGATTAGTTCGGCAAAGGTACTTGCAGTTTCAGCCACATTCATCGCATAATCCTGATTAAGCTGCGGCAAGTCCCAAAGAACACTACTATGGAAAGCATGACCTAACTCATGCGCCAAAGTGGCTACCTCATTGACGGAATTACTATAAGTCATGAAAATACGTGATTCTCTTGTTTCAGGCAGACTTGTACAATAACCGCCAGGACGTTTGCCAGGACGATCTTCTGCTTCGATCCAACTTTTTTCAAAGGCTTCTTGCGCAAAATCAGCCATTTTGGGACTGAATTTTTTAAAGTTTTCTAAAATGAAAGCAGCTGCTTCATCGAATGTATAGGTACGTTCCTTCATTTCACCTAAAATGATCGGAGCATCTTGATCCTGCCACTCCATTTTTTCTTTTCCGAATAATTGGGCTTTTCGTGTCAAAAAGTCCACGATCGGTTGTTTGTTCTTCTGGATCGTTCCCCACATTGCGTCTAATGTCGCTTTTTGCAGGCGATTATACTCGAGAGGCTCCTTCAGATAGTCATCTACACCGTGCAGTTTGTAATTGGAGAGACGGAATCCATCCAGATGATTCAATGTATCGGCAAATAAATCTTCTTTTTCTCCCCAAGCTTTTTCCCACTCCGCAAATAGTTGAGCACGAACTTCAGGATCTGGGTCACCCATCATTTTGTTGAAAGCTTGACCAGCTGAAAGAGTAATCGTTGTTCCATCCGACCGGGTAAATGGAATCGCAATCGAAGCAACAATCGTATCATAATGCTGACTCCAAGCATTTAGTCCGTCTAAAGAAAGTGTGTTAATAATCGTTTCTTCTGCTTCCGACAAAAGCTCCTTGCCGTCGCGACGAATTTCGCTCAAACGAAAGGCGATAGTCGCAAAGGGTTCTTCTTTCAATAGTGTCTCCCAGTCTTCATCAGAAATTTCTGTCAATTTTTTCGAAAAAACTGTTTCGGCTGCTTGTAGCATTGGTAATTTGGCATAGAGATCGCCCGAAAGTAATTTTGCCTGATTGTCATTAACGTTGGCAGATAGCAATGCATTGATAAAGCTGCTGCACTGAGAAAATCCTTTACTGATTGTTTCGGACAATGATAATAATTCAGCTAATTCCTCTGGTTGAGAGGCATTGTCGGGTTGCCACGCATCTACTTTTGTGCGATAAGTTTTGATTTGTGCATCTAGTTGGGACATTCGTTCTTGCAGTTGGGTAGACGTGCTGCCGCCTGAAAAAATCGAATCAAGGTCCCAGTTGAGAGAATAAGTCATCTTGGGTGTTGCTCCTTTCGTTTATCAGATGGTAATAAGTATAGCACACCCTTCGAAAAGTAGTTGCAGAGAATACTGAAAATGGTAAGATTAGAAAATGAGGGGCTGAGATGATGAAAAAAATGTGGAAAGAACCAAATTTTTATTTCACGATTGCGGTAGCTGTGATGGTTATTTTATTTATTAGTTCGTCACAAACTTATGAACAACAATCACAAGTCGGTTTGCTTTCTCGCCTGTTAAAAGAAGAGCCATTGAAAGAATGGTTGAGCAAATTCGCTTTCTCTTATGCAGGATCTGAAATCAGTATTGCCGAAAAAGGTTATTTTTCTTTTGTGGAATTTTTTATTCGTAAAGGGGCTCATTTCTTTACTTACTTTGTATTAGGAGGTAGCTTATTTCTATCATTGAGCTATCGAAAAATTCCCTATTGGCTGTCAGCTTTCTTTGGCTGGTTGGCAGCAACAGGGTATGCAGGGATGGATGAGTACCATCAAATGTTGACCGGTGGCCGTACACCTTTGTTCCAAGATGTCATGCTCGATTCAGCTGGAGCACTGACAGCTGTCTTACTTAGTTGGGGGATTCTTAGTTGGCAAAAGCGAGGCAAGAAAAGAAAATGAGATTATTTTTTAACAGCAACCATAACTAAAATGCAATCAATCAGCTAGAAATAGTAAAGTAAAGATAGAGGCGGAAAAGATGCAAGCAGATCACAGCAGTAAAATAAATGATCCGAATAGACGACAACCGGATATCGTGGTGCATGAAAGTCTACCAGTAGGAGTTGCCTTAGCAATGGCAGGGGGATTCTTAGACGCATATACTTATCTCTTTCATGGAGAAGTGTTTGCCAGTATGCAATCAGGAAATGTCATTTTGTTAGGAATCAATTTGGCATCTGGAGAGTTTGGACAGGCTGCCAGATATTTACCGCCAATTTTGCTGTTTTTGATAGGGATCATAGTGACTAATGGCTTGCAGCATCGTTTCCCAACAGGTGGTAGAATTGTTTGGCAAAATGTAGCCCTCTTCTTTGAAGCACTCGGTATTTTTCTTTTAGGATTTTTTGCTCAGACATTGCCAAATGTCTTTGTGGATTCTGGACTTTCTTTTTTTGCAGCCATCCAATATGCTTCTTATCGCAGATTAGCTGGAATGCCCTATGCAACGACGATGACGACCGGAAATTTGCGTTCAATGGCGGATTATCTTTATCAGCGTTTCTTCAAAAAAGATGCTACTGTAGATTATAAGATCAAGTATATCGCGATGATCATCGGAGGATTTTTCTTCGGGGCAGTCAGCAGCAGTTTATTAGGTATGTTTCTTTTTCACCGAACGATTTGGGTCGTATCGGGCATATTACTTTTTGTACTGACGATTACGATCAGAAACCAGAATCGGGTATAAAAAAGGACGGAGAAATAATTCTCCGTCCTTTTTGGATTATATAGATTAAATAACGATAACAGGCGTTCCTACTTCTACCATACCAAATAATTCTTTCATCACACCTGGCGGAGTATTGACACATCCGTGAGACCCGCGGGTCTTCCATAAATCACCACCATATTCTGGTTGCCAATCTGAATCATGAATCCCAACGCCGGTCCAATCAATAGGCATCCAGTAGTCAACAGGAGAAGAATAATCTTCGCCGGTCAATGTAGCATTCCGCTCTTTGTTCCAAACGTAAAATACACCTGTAGGAGTGGGTGATTTAGGTTTTCCAGAAATGATGTCTGTTTCAAGAGCGACTGCACCGTCTTTGTAATACCACATATGTTGATTTTTTAAATCAACTTCGATATAAGTGTTTCCAAACAGTGGACCACTTGGATCTGCACTACCCAAGACCACTGGAGAACGAGTAAAGTCTTCTCCAGTCTTTAAGGCTTCGATCAATGCACTTGTTTCAGAATCAGTTTGGATCGTCCAACTTAGTGTCCCAGCTGGTACGGATACCTCGCCTTGTTTCGTGCTTTTGAACGTAGAAGCATTGGTGCTTGTGTTGTATTGGTTCCCTAAATCTGCTACATAATTCCGTACTTTTTCTTCATCAATCGTGGTTTTTCCATCTTTATAAGAGAGCCAATCCATGATTGTTGCGGTCGGAATCTGGAAAGTTGAGCCATTGATGGAATAATTAGCATTTACTTGAGCAATTTTATTCAATGATTCCATTTCTTTTGCTAGTTCTTTGTCATCAGAAGTAACGCTAGGTTTCTTTTGATACGCAGTCAAATCCAATTCACTTTCGCCGCTAGTAATTGCTTTTTGTAAATCCGTGACAGTTTGTTCGACGTCAATGGCATCACCAACAACTTCTGGCTCAATCGAGAAGCCATCATCTCCTTTTTTCAATGTGGCATCTTTAGAAGCGGTCCTACCTTCATTTAAGGTTTCTAAAGCCTCTTTGATTGTGGCTGTTTCACTTGTCAACTTTTGTTGATCAACAGAAACGGTACCTAGTTTTTTATCTTCTGCAGCAGATACATAGGCCATTCCCCATGTCCACTGGTTTTGTTCATCTTTCAAATCTTCCAATTCTTTTGTAAAATCCGTTTGCAAACCAAATTGAGCCAAATTGATGGTTTTCCAATCCGTATTGCCTTCTTTGATTGTAAAAGACTGTTTGCTGTAACGGTCATGCAACAAGTCATTGGCTTCAGCGACCGTTTTATTGCTGATGTCAATATCATCGATCGAGGTATTTGGCAAGAAACGGTCTTGATAATATGTACTTCGATAAGCGTATCCGCCCGCAATCACGACTAGAACGGCAGCGATA
Source organism: Enterococcus sp. RTP21361st1_A6_RTP21361_211029 (assembly GCF_040910045.1). Classification (NCBI taxonomy): domain Bacteria; kingdom Bacillati; phylum Bacillota; class Bacilli; order Lactobacillales; family Enterococcaceae; genus Enterococcus; species Enterococcus sp. RTP21361st1_A6_RTP21361_211029. Next base: position 30,428 of record NZ_JBDGBK010000018.1, read on the forward strand.
GCGATCAGAACGATCTTTTTCGTCTTACTCTGAGTATGTGTGTGTTTGTTGGATCGTGTCATTTAAAGGCTCCTTTTATGATGATTTAAAAATGATAGATCGGCTAAATCATACCATATTCTACAAGAAAAGCGAATTGATTAAGTGAAAGTTCCATGAAAAAATAGAGAATTCTTAAATTATAAAAAGAGTCTGCTCATAGGACAGCAACCAAGAAGTGATTCAACGAAAGCTGCTGTGTGATAAAAGCACAGCAGCTTTACGCAATATTCTTTGGATCAAAGTACACGAAGCATCTTGATTCAAAGGATCTCTTTCTTGTTCGGTCTTATGTTACAGACTCTTGTAAGTGGCTTATAGCAATCGTTTTATTGATTGTCTTCCGCATCTAGTTTCGCAAAAGCTTCATCTAGAATGTCTTTCAATTGTTTTGCAGAAGCAGTCATTCGATCTTGTTCTCCATCCGTCAATGGAATTTCGATTACTTTTTGGATTCCTTGGGCATTAATGATAGCAGGGGCACCGATATAAATATCTTTTAAGCCGTATTCGCCATTCATAAAGACAGAAAGCGGCAGTACTGCATTTTCATCATCCAAAATGGCACGAGTAATACGAGCCAAGGCAACAGCGATACCATAGAAAGTAGCACCTTTTTTCTCAATGATTGTGTAAGCTGCATCACGAACACTGAAGAACAAGTTAACCATTGCTTCTTCATCAATATCGGGGTTGTTTTTGACCCATTCATAAATTTGCAATCCGGCAACATTTGCATGAGACCAAACTGGGAATTCTGAATCGCCATGTTCCCCTAAAATATAAGCATGGACATTACGTGCATCAACATCGATCAACTCAGCTAATGCTTGACGGAAACGAGCAGAATCTAGTGAAGTTCCTGAACCGATTACGCGCTCTTTTGGAAAACCTGAGAATTTCCATGTTGAGTAGGTAAGAATATCTACTGGATTTGCAGCGACAAGGAAGATACCGTTAAATCCTGAATCAACGATTTGTGTAACTACTTCACGATTGATTTTTAAGTTTTTGTGGACTAGATCCAAGCGAGTTTCGCCAGGTTTTTGTGGCGCACCAGCTGTGATCACCACGACATCGGCGTCATGTGCATCTGCATAAGTGGCAGCATAGATTTTTTTGGGTGAGGTAAATGCTAACGCATGAGATAAGTCGATAGCATCTCCTTCTGTTTTTGCTGTATTTATATCAATGATCCCTACTTCTTGAGCAATATTTTGAGTGACTAACGCAAATGCATAACTGGAACCAACCGCACCGTCTCCAACAAGGATTATCTTTTGGTGATCTTTTTTATTTGTCTTAGCAGTCATTTGTGTATCATTCCTTCCGCATATTTGTTTTACTAGGTAACATCCTAACACTTTCAAGCGATTTTGTCATGTGATTTGCTCAACAATGTTACAGATAATTTTGCTGTTTCATTTGTAAATGCTTTCTTTGTTATCCTGTAGGAATTAGGATAAATCAGGGTTTCTAATGATTTTTTTAAGAAAGAGAAATTCTGAGCAAAGGAAAGACACGGTAACAGTCCGTTATGTGTTATAATCGTAGTGAACGTTTTTACTGGGCAGAATTGTCGTGCCCAGTATTTTGTGGTGGTAATTTTTTTGAAAAAATGGAGCGGATCAAAAAATGAAAATGATTATAGGTCTGGGAAATCCAGGCAAAAAATACGAAAAAACAAAACACAATGTTGGGTTTATGGTAGTCGATGCGTTAGCGGAGAAATACCAAGCTACTTTTAAATCATCAGCTTTTGAAGCAGAAATTGCTGAATTTTTTATGAACGGTGAAAAAATCATGTTGGTCAAACCTCAGACTTTCATGAATGAATCGGGCCGGGCAGTAGGGCCTTTAATGACTTATTATGGAGTTTATCCTGAAGAGATCGTGGTTATCTATGATGATCTTGATTTAGCGTTAGGCAAAATTCGTTTGCGGCAAAAAGGCAGTGCGGGGGGGCATAACGGGATGAAAAGCTTGATTTCCCATCTTGGTACATCTGTATTTGATCGCATCAAAGTAGGGATCGATCGACCACAGCCAGGCCGGACAGTGGTCGATCACGTTCTAAGTCCTTTTGCTAAAGAAGACCAGCCGATGATTCTGCAAAGCTTGGATAAAGCAGCAGCAGCAAGTATCGATTACTTGACCACCGGTGATTTTCTTGCCACAATGAATCGATTTAATTAAGGAGGACCTGTATGGATCTGATTGAACTAATAAATAAGGTGCCGCAAGTCGCTGCCTGGCACCAACAATTAACGGATCACGCATCTCGACAGCTATTGACTGGCTTAGCAGGTTCCGCAAAAACATTAGCTTTTGCCGGAGCTTATCAGAAATTTGATCGGCAAGTCATTGTTGTTACACCAAATCTTTATTATACCAATCAAGTTGCCGAAGATTTGCGGAATATTATTGACGACGTGTATGTCTTTCCGGTGGATGAAGTGTTGTCGGCCGAAATGGCGTTTGCTTCACCAGAAGCTCGAGCGGAGCGAGTGACAGCATTGAATGCTGTCGCTACCGGGAAAAAAGGAATTTACGTCATGCCGATCGCTGCATTGCGGAAATATCTGCCTGCTAAAGATACTTGGCTGAACTACCAATTTTCTTGGCATGTGGGGGATGAGATCAATTTAGATCAGTTGCCGCAGCAATTGGTATTGATGGGGTATGAGCGGCAATCAATGATTGGCAAACCTGGTGAATTTAGTATTCGTGGAAGCATTTTGGATATTTATCCTTTGAAAGCTGAATATCCGGTGCGGATCGAGCTTTTCGATGTGGAGATCGACTCGATGCGCTCTTTTGACGTGGAAACACAGCGTTCAGTAGAAACGTTGTCAGAAGTAACGATTGTTCCCACAACAGAATTAGTGTTTTCGCCAGCTGATTTAGCTCATGGACAAAAAGTTCTGCAAGAGTTGCTGAAGAAACGGCTCGCTGTAGTGAAAGAGACCACAGATAAAAACTTTTTAGAAGATTATTTTGGTCAATTAGCATCGGCTTGGCAAAGTGGCATACCTGACGAGAATGCTCGTTATTATGCGGATCTTTTGTATCAGCAACCGACGAGCATTTTGGATTATTTTTCAAAAGATGCACTGCTGATGATCGATGATTATGCTCGTATTATGGAGACAAACCGCGAGATTGAACGAGAAGAAGCTGAGTGGCATACACAAAAAATTGCAGAACTTCGCGTTTTTTCTGAGCAATCTTTCGGGCAAGATGTCCAGCAGCTGATTCAAAAAGAACAATTTTCTACAAGTTTCTTCTCGCTTTTTCAAAAGGGGATGGGAAATCTTCGTTTTCAAGCGATCCACAATTTTCAATATCGACCAATGCAACAATTTTTCAGCCAAATGGGTTTGCTGAAAGTTGAAGTAGATCGCTGGGAGAAACAACAACAAACGGTTGTCTTTTTAGTAAGTGATTCAGAACGAGCAAAAAAATTGGAACAAGATTTTCGTGATCACTCCATTTACGCAGTACAAACCACAGCAGATCGACTTTTTACAGGTCGAACGCAAATCGTTGTAGAAACACTGCAAAGCGGGTTTGAAATGCCCCAAGATAAGTTGGTCATTGTCACAGAAAAGGAAATCTTCCAAAAAATCAACAAGAAACGTACGCGGCGTCAAAATGTGACCAATGCGGAGCGATTGAAGAGTTACAATGAATTAAAAGCCGGCGACTATGTCGTCCATGCGAATCACGGGATTGGTAAATACATTGGTATGGAAACGCTGGAAGTAGATGGTGTACACCAAGACTATATGACCATCCTCTACCAAAATGATGATAAGCTGTTTATTCCAGTTACCCAGTTGAATCTGATTCAAAAATATGTTGCCTCTGAATCTAAAACGCCAAAGATCAATAAATTAGGCGGCAGTGAGTGGGCGAAAACGAAACGAAAAGTTTCAGCAAAAATCGAGGACATTGCAGATGATCTCATTCTTTTATACGCAAAACGCGAATCGGAGAAAGGTTACGCGTTTCAGCCTGATGATGGCTATCAAAAAGAATTTGAAGATGCCTTTCCTTACTCTGAGACAGATGATCAATTACGCAGCACTGCGGAGATCAAACGTGATATGGAAAAAGAAAAACCAATGGATCGCTTATTAGTCGGAGACGTTGGCTTTGGGAAGACAGAAGTGGCATTGCGGGCGGCTTTCAAGGCCATCAAAGAGAGTAAGCAAGTAGCCTTTCTGGTGCCGACAACGATTTTAGCACAACAGCATTATGAAACAATGCTGGATCGCTTTGAAGGGTTTCCAGTCAATGTCGGTTTGTTAAGCCGTTTTCGAACGAAGAAACAGCAAACGGAAACGATCGAGCAAGTGAAAAAGGGCCAAATTGATATTTTAGTTGGCACGCATCGCCTGCTGTCTAAAGATGTAGAGTTTGCAGATCTGGGATTATTGGTGATCGATGAGGAACAGCGTTTTGGCGTCAAACACAAAGAGCGCTTGAAACAATTACGCTCGCAAGTCGATGTTCTTACATTGACGGCTACCCCGATTCCCCGGACACTGCATATGTCCATGTTGGGGGTGCGGGATCTTTCTGTGATTGAAACGCCACCGGAAAATCGCTATCCTATTCAAACTTATGTGATGGAAATGAATCCAGGTGCAGTTCGAGAAGCTATTTTGCGGGAGATGGCACGGGGAGGACAAGTTTTTTATCTCTATAATCGAGTAGATACGATTGAACGTAAAGTCGAAGAGCTCCAAGCGTTAGTTCCAGATGCGCGTATTGGGTATGCCCATGGGCAGATGACAGAAATCCAGCTAGAAAACACATTGTTTGATTTTATCGAAGGACAATACGATGTGTTGGTGACAACCACGATCATCGAAACTGGGGTCGACATTCCGAACGCCAATACATTATTTGTAGAAAATGCGGATTACATGGGCTTGTCTACTCTTTATCAATTGCGAGGTCGTGTCGGTCGAAGCAATCGTGTTGCGTATGCTTATTTTATGTACGAACAGCAAAAAATTTTGAACGAAGTCAGTGAAAAGCGGCTCCAGGCAATCAAAGACTTTACGGAATTAGGTTCCGGATTTAAAATCGCGATGCGTGATCTTTCGATTCGAGGTGCAGGAAATCTCTTGGGGGCGCAACAGCACGGATTTATTGATGCTGTTGGGTTTGATATGTACTCTCAAATGCTGTCAGAATCCGTAGCGCGTAAACAAGGGAAAAATACACAAGCGGAGAAAACAACGGTTGAGATCGATCTTGGCATCGATGCTTATCTGCCAACTTCTTATATAGAAGATGAACGGCAAAAAATTGAAATTTATAAACGCATCCGTGAATTGGATTCTCAAGAAGCGGTGGATGAGCTGCAGGATGATCTGCTTGATCGCTTTGGAGAATATCCGGTCGAAGTGGCTCACCTATTAACTGTCGGAGAAATCAAAATGAATGGGGATCGGGCATTGTTAGATACGATCCGTAAACAGCAGCAAACAGTGATCCTAACGTTAAGTAAAGTTGGCACCAAAAACTATTCTGTCGAACAGCTGTTTGAAGCGTTGAAAGCGACCAAGCTTAAAGCGACGATGGGTGTCGATCACGAGCAGATGACGATCAAACTTCAGATTCCTGCTGTGATGAAAGAAAGCACTTGGCTGTTAGAGATTCAAGATTTTGTCAAAGCGCTACGGGAACAAAAATACGTGTTACAAGAAAATTAGTTATAAAGGGGCGGAGAAGATGCCAAAGTCACAATTAAAACGGACGATGGAAGGAGCATTTATTTTAACGATTGCTTCTTTCATTGCCAAAGTGTTAAGTGCGGTTTACCGCGTCCCTTTCCAAAACTTAGTTGGTGACGAAGGGTTTTACGTCTATCAGCAAGTCTATCCAATCTATGGATTAGCTATGACATTGGCTTTATCTGGGTTGCCGCAATTTATTTCGCGCGTGATCGCCGAACAACCTGATCCTCAGAAGCAGCGTGCCCAGATCCAAGTCATCTATCCGTATGTTTTTTGGACAGCGATTGGACTATGGGCAACGACGTTTTTCTTTGCCGATGTTATCGCTCGGGTCATGGGAGACGCAGGACTGGCATCTTTGATCCGCGTGGTATCCTTTACATTCCTCTTTGTACCACCCCTGACTTTTTATCGTGGGAGTTTCCAAGGAAATTTACAGATGGTACCGACGGCAGTTTCCCAAGTAGTAGAACAGCTCCTTCGAGTCGGAGTGATTTTAGTAGCGGCCAGTTTTTTTCATCTCTTCTCATGGGATGTTTATCAGACTGGGACTTTGGCAATGTCCGGCGCATTGATTGGCGGACTTGCGGCGTGGGGGATTTTAAGCTATTATAGTCGGAAAATCACCGGTCGGTCGTTAGCGATCCCCACAAAAACTATGCCTACCGCACATGCTCCTTCCTTGCGTCGCCGTTTTTTGATTGAAGGGGGACTGTTGACCATTTACAGCGGTTTTTTGATTTTGTTTCAGTTGGCAGATTCCTTTTTGATGACGAACTCACTTGAAGCCAGCGGTTTGACGGAACAAAGTGCCCGCATTGCAAAAGGGATCTATGACCGAGGACAGCCATTGGTTCAGTTAGGTCTCGTGGTAGCGATGGCTCTAAGTTCGACTTTCTTGCCAACATTGACGAAATATCTGACAGTCAAAAATCAGCACTTGTTTGAAAAATCAGCTAAGATGTACTTGCGGTTGACTTTAGGGATTGCCAGTGCTTCTGCAGTTGGCTTGGCTATCCTGCTTCCTTATATCAACTTCGCTCTTTTTAAAGATGGTGCCGGCAACAGTGCGTTGGTCTTATTTGTTTTTGCGGTCGCTTTGATGGCTGCAATCCAAGCGTATCAAAGCATCCAACAAAGCCGGAACCAATTCCGTGTAGGGATTTATGCAGCAGGATGCGGCCTTTTGCTTAAAGGTTTGCTGACGTGGCCCTTGACCTATCTTTTAGGAACAACTGGTGCGAGTTTGAGTACCCTTTTAGGTTTGATCGGTACTTTAATCTATTTTGTGTTTTCTGAGAAAAAAGCATTGAACAGCTTTTGGATAGAGCAAGGGTATGGCAAAAAACTCCTGCTTTGTTTAGGGATCATGGCTTGCGCACTGTTTTTATATTATGGTGTGATCACTCTGTTGAGTGGAGGTCCAGTGACGAAAAGACTGCAAGCGCTGATTTTTTGCCTTGGAGGGGTCTTTTTTGGCGGGACAGTTTTCATTATAATGGCTCTCAAAGTTAAATTATTAACGATTCGAGAATGGCTGCTCGTTCCGTTTGGAAAAAAATTGTTGAAATTAAGAGGTGGAAAAAATGAGATTAGATAAATTTTTAAAAATATCCCGGATTATCAAACGTAGATCTGTTGCAAAAGAAGTAGCAGATAAAGGGCGTATCCAAATCAATGGAAAATTGGCAAAATCCAGCAGTGATATCAAAGTCGGCGATACGGTGCGTATTCAGTTTGGAAATAAAGTATTAGAAATAAAAGTACAAGAATTACACGAATCAACTAAAAAAGAAGATGCAGCTAAAATGTACGAGATCCTCAAAGAAGAACGTATCTCAGAAAATGCTTGATTTTTGTCCCATTTTCAGTTAGACAACTTTTGTGGATGTTGGTATAATGGAAAAAACAATCACAGTGACAGGAGCGAGGTCAGCATGGATAAAGAGCCAAACAAACAAATAGAACTATTGCAGACCGAGTATGCCAAAGAGCAATTTGCCAAGTTCGAAAAAGAACGACGACAAGTGGTCTTTCGTCGACGTCGACTTGTAGCTGTTTTTGTTGCAGCGCTAGTGATTTTTGCAATCGTAGGTATTCAAATGTTCAATGATCAAATGCGTCTGCAAAAATTACAAGAGTATAAAGCAGAAACAGTAGCAAAACAAGAAGCAGCGGACAAAAAAGTGACACAACTTAAGCGAGATGTAGCACTGTTGCAAGATGACGAATACGTTGCAAAATTAGCTCGCAGTAGATTCTTTTATTCAAAGAAAAATGAAAAGATCTACCCTGTCTTGCCGGATGCTTCTGATTCAAAAACAGAAACAAGCGGTGATGAGGCAAATGCTAGTGATACAAAGACAAGTGATTCGGAATAAACAAGGTCATACCTACTCATCGCAGTAGTTGAAATGATTAAATGGGTAAAAATTAGGAGGAACATTTTTTATATGTCAATCGAAGTTGGAGCGAAACTAAAGGGCAAAGTGTCTGGTATTACAAATTTTGGTGCGTTCATTGATCTTGGTGAGGGGAAAACTGGTTTGGTACATATCAGCGAAGTATCAAATGGGTTTGTGAAAGACATTCATGACGTGTTGTCTATTGGCGATGAAGTAACCGTTGTTGTGACGGCAATCGGCAATGATGGAAAAATCGGGCTATCGATCCGTAAAGCAGAAGCAAAGCCGGAAGAAAAACGTGATTTTCCTAAAAAAGAATTCAATCGGTCAAGTCCGAAGAAATCTTTTTCACGCAATCAACCGACGAACGTAAATAAACAAGACTTCGATTCATTGATGAGTTCTTTTCTAAAAGATAGTGATGATCGTTTATCTTCATTACGACGTAATACGGAAGGTAAACGCGGCGGCCGTGGCGGTCGACGTAACTAAACAGGATGAGCAAGTTGTCAAAAGAATTTGTGACGTAACGATAAGTATTTCAAAAAATATCCGAACTATATCCGATTACTCCTACCATGTAGTAGGCTTTCGCCGTGGAGCACGGCGTTTTGGAATCGGCATAGTTCGGATATTTCTCTTTCTTAGCAATAGACAGTCATTTTTAGTTTGAAGTTAAGTATAGAAGCAAGAGACACGGAGGGATAGAATGCTTAAGCAAAAAGTCTATCATGCAATCAAAGCCGATGGATGGGTAGAGGATGCTACTTGTTTGCTTGCTGTTTCGACAGGCGTGGATTCAATGGTTTTACTCCATGTGATCGAAGAGTTGTTTCAGCAAGGAACATTTGGCGTGGCTCATGTCAATCATAATCTGCGGGAAGCTTCAGACGACGAAGCAGCGTTCCTGAAGGACTATTGTCAAACGCGCGGGATTCCATATTATGAACGAGTTTGGCAAGATCCGCCCCAAAATGGCATCGAAGCGGCCGCTAGAGAGTTCCGCTATCATTTTTTTGCAGAAACGATGACTCTTCAGAGTTATGATTGGTTATTAACCGCTCATCATGCAGATGACCAGATGGAAACGATGCTGATGAAGATGGTGCGAGAGGGACGCTTGCAAAACGCTTCGGGAATCAAGCGCAAGCAACCTTTTGGTAACGGTTATTTGATCCGTCCCTTCCTAACGATCGCCAAAGAGGAGATTAGAGACTATGCAAGAAGGAGAGGGATCGCTTATTTCGAAGATGAAACGAATCAGCAAACGCTGTTTCAAAGAAATCGCCTGCGTCATCAAGCGGTCCCTCTGCTGAAAGCAGAGAACCCGAGAGCTCTTGATCATTTTCAGCAGCTTTCTCAAGAGATGATCTATGCTGACCAATTGATCAAAAAGCAGCAAGCAGATTGGCTCGCCACGATACTTCATGAGGAAGCTGAAGGCTATTTTTTAAACTTGGATGAATTGGCTGCGTTTACCGCAGCAGAACGCTATTACTTTTTTGAAGGTTTGCTACAGAAAGTTTCCCATGATAAAGGAATCTCGTACAATACTAAACAACGAGAGCAGTTGCTGTATCTACTAGAACATAATCCCAGTCAGTGGATAATCGATTTAAATCAAGATTGGCAGATTGTTCGAGTTTATGATCAGTTGAAAGTCACTGCTGTTAAAAAAGGCTCTCACCTCCAAACGCAGGTAGATGAGACGCATTTTGTTCTAAAAAAAGGTGAAAGTTTCTTTTTGTCGGACCATGAATGGATCGGCTACATTCCAAGTGACGCCCAAGTTCCAGAAAAAGTCATGGATTGGTCAGAGATTTCACAAATTTTACCGATACAATATCCTGCGACAGTTTTTTTGCGGAAGCGAAAACCAGGGGATCGGTTACAGCTGAAACCAGGTCTTACGAAAAAAATCAGGCGTTTCTTTATCGATGAGAAGATTTCGAATGAAAAGCGTGCTGCTAGTTGGGTCCTGACAGACGCTCAAGAGAATGTATTGGCACTTTTGCCTTATCTATTTTCCTATTTGAGTATTGAGCAAGAAACTGATAAAATACACTACATACTTCTTTATAAATATCGGAAGTAAGAGTTGGAAGGAGAACTTTATGTTAGACAAAGATATTGAAAAAATTTTGATTACTCGAGAAGAGATCCAAAATCGTTGTTCTGAACTAGGTAAAGAACTGACGGAAATCTACAAAGATAAAAATCCATTGGTCGTTGGCGTATTAAAAGGAGCTGTTCCTTTTATGGCAGACATCGTCCGAGAAATGGACTGTCATTTGGAATTGGACTTTATGGATGTTTCTAGTTATGGAAACGCGACAATTTCTTCTGGCGAAGTGAAGATTTTGAAAGATTTGGATACAAATGTCGAAGGCCGAGATATGCTGATCGTAGAAGATATTATTGATAGCGGTCGCACATTAGCCTATCTAGTAGACCTATTTAAATATCGCAAAGCAAAGTCGGTTAAAATCGTGACATTGCTAGACAAACCAGAAGGACGTGTGGTGAAAATCGATGCCGACTATATTGGCTTTGATGTACCGAACGAATTTGTGGTCGGCTATGGATTGGATTACGCGGAACAATACCGTAACCTCCCTTATGTGGGTGTCTTAAAACCAAGCGTTTATCAATCAAATTAGTGACTGATCTAAATCAGTTGTGATACAATTAAATGGTCAGGATTGATAAAACAAAATAGCCAAGGAGGTACGCATGAATAAGAAAAATAACGGTATGATCAAAAATACCTTATATTATGTACTTGTCTTGTTAGCAATGGTCATGGTCGTCTATTTCATTTTTGGAAATGGCAATCAGCAAACGCCAACAATCGAGTACTCAACATTTACGGAGCAGCTGAAAGACGGAAAGGTCAAACAGTTTACCGTTCAGCCTGCTAACGGTGTTTACCGGATCGTCGGTGAATACAATGCCGAACAAACCGTCAGCAATGACAATGGGCTTTCCGTACTAGGAAGCACGCAAGCAAGTACGACACGTTTTACAACGATCATTTTGCCGAATGACTCGACATTGAGCGAGGTTACGACATTAGCAAAGGATCAAGGGGTTAAAACAACGATCGAAGAAGAATCGAACAGTGGTGTTTGGTTATCGTTGCTGATTAGTTTCTTGCCAATCGTAATCATCATTTTCTTCTTCTATATGATGATGAGCCAGCAAGGCGGCGGTGGCGGCGGTGGCGGCCGTGTCATGAACTTTGGAAAATCCAAAGCGAAAGAGGCCGACAAAAAAGCCAATCGCGTTCGTTTCTCTGATGTAGCGGGTGCTGAAGAAGAGAAACAAGAATTAGTCGAAGTGGTCGAATTTTTGAAAGATCCACGACGCTTTGTCGAATTAGGTGCGAGAATCCCAGCTGGTGTGCTGCTAGAAGGACCTCCAGGGACAGGGAAAACATTGCTAGCAAAAGCGGTTGCCGGAGAAGCTGGCGTTCCGTTTTACTCTATCTCAGGCTCAGACTTTGTGGAAATGTTTGTCGGGGTCGGAGCGAGCCGTGTCCGGGATCTATTTGAAACAGCCAAGAAAAACGCACCGGCCATCATCTTTATCGATGAAATCGATGCGGTTGGGCGCCAACGTGGTGCCGGCATGGGTGGTGGACATGATGAACGTGAGCAAACGTTGAATCAGTTATTAGTTGAAATGGATGGATTTGATGGCAATGAAGGAGTTATTGTTATTGCAGCAACCAACCGTTCCGACGTGTTAGACCCAGCCTTGTTACGTCCAGGTCGTTTTGACCGACAAATTCTTGTTGGCCGTCCGGATGTTAAAGGCCGTGAAGCTATTTTACGAGTTCACGCACGGAACAAACCGTTGTCGGATGATGTGGATTTGAAAGTCGTAGCACAACAAACACCTGGTTTTGCCGGTGCTGATTTAGAGAATGTCTTAAATGAAGCTGCGCTAGTCGCTGCTCGTCGCAATAAAAAGAAAATCGATGCCTCTGATATTGATGAAGCAGAAGATCGGGTAATCGCAGGACCTGCGAAGAAAGATCGTGTCATCAATAAAAAAGAACGCGAAATGGTTGCTTACCATGAAGCGGGTCATACGATCGTCGGTTTAGTCTTAAGCCGTGCGCGGGTCGTTCACAAAGTAACGATCATCCCTCGGGGCCGTGCTGGCGGTTACATGATCGCATTACCTAAAGAAGATCAATTCTTAATGACGAAAGAAGATATGTTTGAACAAATCGTCGGATTGCTTGGTGGACGGACAGCAGAAGAAATCATTTTCGGCGTTCAATCAACCGGAGCATCCAATGACTTTGAACAAGCAACAGCTTTAGCTAGAAGTATGGTCACAGAATATGGTATGAGCGACAAACTAGGTCCAGTTCAGTATGAAGGCAATCATCAGGTCTTCGTCGGTCGTGATTATGGTCAAACCAAAGCTTACTCAGAACAAGTTGCTTTCGAGATCGATCAGGAAGTACGCCGTATCTTGATGGAGGCACATCAAAAAGCACATGAGATCATCGAAGAACATCGTGCGCAACATAAATTGATTGCCGAAAAACTGCTTGAATATGAAACATTGGATGCAAAAGCAATCAAGTCATTGTTTGAAGAAGGCAAAATGCCTGCTGGAACTGAGAATTCAGAATATCCAAGCGAAAAAGCTCAAACTTTTGAAGAAGCAAAACGCGCTTTAGAAGAGAAAGATGCTGAAAAGCAAGCTGCTGAGAAAAAAGATTTTGATCAGCAAGTAGACGAACTTCGTCACAATAATGAAAACCACGAAGCTTCATCCCAAGATAAAACAGAGGACGGTCAAGAGTAGTCGTTCAATTATCAATAGGTGATTAGCTATCGTAAAGTCTAGGGACTGTGTCATAAGTCAAAACAAGAGAACAGATTCGAATGAGGTTCGGACCAGTTGCTTGTTTTACGGCTTGTGCCGCAGTCCTTTCTTGTTAACAAATCGAGAAATAAACCGACAGAAAACATTGGCTTTTCTCTAAAATGGTGGCATTCAGTTGAAAAAAAAACAAGTTCCTAGTATGATTCACTAATGAACGAAATAAAGGAGCATAAACAATGGAAGATTACTTAGTAAAAGCATTAGCTTATGATGGTTTTGTTCGTGCCTATGCAGTGTCTGCAACAAAAACTGTTAGTGAAGCACAACAACGTCATGATACTTGGAATACAGCATCAGCAGCGCTAGGCCGCGCTATGGTTGGAAGCCTGCTTTTGGGCAGCACGTTAAAGGGTGATGACAAATTAACGGTCAAAATCCAAGGGAACGGACCCGCTGGAGCAATCATTATTGATAGCAATGGTCGTGGAGATGTCAAAGGGTACATAAAAAATCCGCATGTCAGCTTGCCGCTAAACGGACAAGGAAAGTTGGATGTGCGAGGAGCAGTAGGAGATCAAGGAATCTTTACTGTAATCAAAGATTTAGGGTTGAAAGAACCGTTTTCTGGACAAACACCTATTGTCTCTGGAGAATTGGGAGAAGACTTCACTTATTACTTAGCAGTTTCTGAACAAATCCCTTCGGCCGTTGGATTGAGTGTGTTAGTTGATACCGATGATTCTATTCGAACAGCCGGTGGTTTCTTACTGCAGATCATGCCGGGAGCAGATGAAACGGTTATTGATTCAATCGAGAACCGCCTGCAAGAATTACCACGAGTGTCATCATTGCTGGATGAAGGGAAATCGCCTGAAGAAATTTTGACGGTATTGTTGAATGACACCAAAGTCGAAGTGTTAGAAAAAATGCCTGTTCAATTTCGATGTGATTGTAGCAAAGAAAAATTTGCGACAGCGATCATTACATTAGGCGCGGATGAAATACAAGAAATGATGGATGAAGATCATGGTGCAGAAGCTGTTTGTTCATTCTGCGGTAATAAATACCATTTCGATGAACAAGAACTTGCTAGATTAAAGAAAGAAGCTGAGGCATAGAAGATGGCGATACACAGCTGGAAAATCGGTAATGTCGAAATCCCTAATCGAGTTGTCGTTGCGCCTATGGCAGGAATAACCAATGCGGCGTTTCGCGTAACGGTCAAAGAATTTGGCGCAGGCTTAGTCGTTTGTGAAATGATCAGTGATCGGGGAATCCAACTACGAAACAAAAAAACATTAGAAATGCTTTATATAGATGAAACAGAACATCCTTTAAGCTTGCAAATTTTTGGTGGGAATAAAGAGTCTTTGGTCGAAGCGGCTCAATTTGTCTCAGAAAATACAGCAGCAGATATCATTGACATCAATATGGGTTGTCCGGTAAATAAAATTATTAAAGCGGAGGCTGGTGCAAAGTGGCTATTGGATCCAGACAAAGTCTACGAAATGGTGCATGCAGTAGCTACGGCAATTGATAAACCGGTCACAGTCAAAATGCGGATCGGTTGGGATGATGAACATATTTTCGCTGTCCAAAATGCGCAAGCTGCTGAAGCGGCAGGTGCAGCGGCGATTGGGATGCATGGCCGCACGAGGGTCCAAATGTATGAAGGAGCGGCTAATTGGTCGGTATTAAGAGAGGTGAAGCAAGCAATTTCGATCCCTTTTATGGGGAACGGAGATGTTCGGACACCAGAAGATGCCAAACGAATGCTGGAAGAAGTCGGCGCAGATGCTGTCATGATCGGACGAGCAGCATTGGGGAATCCGTGGATGATCCATCGTACAAAACATTATCTTGAAACGGGAGAGCTGATCGCCGAACCTACTCCACGGGAGAAGATCGCTACAGCCAAACTTCATTTGGAAAGGCTTGCTGATTTAAAAGGTGAATTTGTTGCTTCCCGAGAGTTTCGGCAGCATGCTGCCTACTATTTAAAAGGCATTTCACGGGCAGCTAAAGTCAAAGCGGCAATCAACCAGACAGAGAATAAGCAAGCGATTATTGATCTGTTAGATGCATTTGTAGAAAAGACAGAAAAACAACCTGTCGGAAATACTCCTGAGTAAAGTAAAATCAAGTCGATCTTGAACTTCGGCTTGATTTTTTGTGGCATCATTGGCATTATAAGAAGGAAACCCAAGTTAAGAATGGAGGAAAACTCGTGACAGAGGAACGACAAAAACAAGAAGAATTAAATGATCAAATGTTGGTTCGCCGTGAAAAGATGGAAAAATTACGGGAAGAAGGCATTGATCCCTTTGGCAAGCGCTTTGAACGTACGCATAATTCTGCCGAGTTGCATGAGTTATTTGATCAACGAACAAAAGAAGAGTTAACAGAGATGAATCTTTCTGCAAGTGTTGCTGGACGAATGGTGACGAAACGTGGTAAAGGGAAAGCTGGCTTTGCACATTTGCAAGATCGTGATGGTCAGATTCAAATTTATGTCCGCAAAGATCAAGTAGGTGACGAACCGTATGAAGGATTTAAGCATGCTGACTTAGGTGATTTCTTTGGTGTCTCAGGGGAGATCATGAAAACTGATACGGGGGAAGTAACGATCAAAGCAAAAGAAATCGTTATTTTGTCTAAAGCGTTACGCCCACTCCCGGACAAATACCATGGACTTACCAACATCGAGCAACGTTACCGTCAACGTTATCTGGATTTGATCAGTAATAAAGATAGCTTTGACCGATTCATGAAACGCAGCCAGATCATCAGTGAGATTCGTCGCTATTTGGATGGTCATGGCTACATTGAAGTGGAAACGCCTGTTTTGCATAATCAAGCGGGTGGGGCAGCAGCTCGTCCATTTATCACTCATCACAATGCGTTAGATATTGATCTATACTTGCGAATCGCGCTTGAGTTGCACTTGAAACGATTGATCGTAGGTGGTATGGAGAAAGTCTACGAAATCGGCCGGGTCTTCCGTAATGAGGGGATTGATACTACCCATAATCCAGAATTTACTATGTTAGAAGCTTATACAGCCTATACAGATTTCAAAGATGTTATGGATCTAACTGAGGGAATTATCCGCAATGCAGCAGAGAAAGTTTTAGATTCTGCTGTGATTACTTATGATGGACAAGAAGTCGACTTGGCGAGTGATTTTGCCCGCGTGCATATGGTCGATGCTATCAAACAACAAACGGGTGTCGATTTTTGGAAAGAGATGACAATCGAAGAAGCACATGCTTTAGCAAAAGAACACCAAGTGGAAGTCACTCCAACGATGACAGTAGGACATGTTATCAATGAATTCTTTGAAACGTTTGTTGAAGAAACCTTACAGCAACCGACCTTTGTTTATGGACATCCGGTAGAAGTCTCACCTCTAGCGAAGAAGAATCCAAAGGACCCTCGATTTACAGATCGTTTTGAACTATTTATCGTAGGCCGGGAGTTTGCTAATGCTTTTACCGAATTAAATGATCCAATTGATCAAAGACAACGGTTTGAAGCACAAGAAAAAGAACGACAAGAAGGAAACGATGAAGCTCATGGAGTCGATGAAGACTTCCTTGAAGCGCTAGAATACGGCATGCCGCCAACCGGTGGTTTAGGGATCGGGATCGATCGTCTAGTCATGCTGTTGACAGATGCACAATCGATTCGCGATGTGCTGTTATTCCCAACAATGCGTTGATAATTCATAAAGAGAGACACACGGGTGCTTACTTGTGTGTTTCTTTTTTTACCAGTAGTTCCCTCCAAAATGACTAACAAGAAAAAAACAAGGGAGAAACTCACTGCTAAATGGAACGAAAACGAATTAAAAACGAACGATGAATTCATTGGATTGTAAGAATGAACGCCTTTGAGAAATTACGAAAATAAGAGAGAAAGTTATTGACCTGACAGCATTTAGTTGGTATATTATTACATGTGCCAAATGACAAAAATCATTTCTAAAAGAAAATGAAAAAAGTTATTGACGCCAGAACCAACAGATGATATTATAACGAATTCACAAATTTAAGAAATCAATTTGATGCTGATGCAGCAACAAAAAAGATTGAAAAAAGTTGTTGACAAATAACAATTAATTTGTTATTCTAATGAAGTCGCTGATGACGCACAGGAAGTTGTTGAATAAACACTTTCGAAAAAAAACTTTTAAAAAAAGAGTTGACATTCAC